>NZ_JBKOTX010000014.1:0-56833 GCF_047086965.1 Roseovarius halophilus (ex Wu et al. 2025)
GGACGTTGCGCGCGGCGATGCGGCGCGGCGGCGAGGTTCGCCGGCTTCACGTGCAGGCGCCGCGGCCGCGCTGGCCCAACCTCGTGGTCATCTGCGACATTTCCGGGTCCATGAGCCAGTACAGCCGCATGGTGCTTCACTTCCTCCATGCCGTCGCGAACCGCGACGGGGAAGGCTGGGCCCGGGTCCATGCCTTCACCTTCGGCACCCGGCTGACCAACATCACCCGCCATCTGGCCGCGCGCGACGTGGACCAGGCGCTGGCGGCGGCGGGCAAGGAAGCGCAGGACTGGGAAGGCGGCACGCGCATCGGGGCCTGCCTGCGAGCCTTCAACCGCGACTGGTCACGGCGGGTCATGGGGCAGGGGGCGGTGGTGCTGCTGATCACCGACGGGCTCGACCGCGACGACGCGGACAAGCTGGCACACGAGATGGAGCGCTTGCAATTGTCCGCGCGCCGACTGATCTGGCTCAACCCTTTGCTGCGGTGGGAAGGCTTCGCGCCCCGCGCTGCCGGCATCCGGGCCATGCTGCCGCACGTGGACGCGTTCCGCGCCGGACACTCGATCGCGACACTGGAAGAGTTCGCCGAGGCGTTATCGCGGGCCGACGATCCGGGCGAGAAAAAACGCCTGATGGAACAGATCGGGGCCGCCTGAGGCCGCCCCGCCGCCGTCAAAGCCCCGGCATCATGAGTTGCAGGCGCTCGAGCCACTCGCTCCCGCCGGCCGCGTAGAGCATCAGCGCCGGCAAGACCACGAGCAAGGCGGTTATGATGAGTATTGACGTGTTGAACCCCTGAAACATGAATCCTCCGATTTTCAGTTGTTTATGAGGCAGTTAAGGCGGCACTCACGCGCCGCCAGCCGCCGCGGCGCGTCTGCGCCACCTTGTCGCGCGACCGGACCGGACTCGATGCGCCGGAAATCGTCGCGATCCCGCTTGACGGGGGCGCGTGGCCCGCCTAGAAGCAGGCCAAGCTCCGACGCCGGAGCGTACAGCGAGCGGTTGTAGCTCAGTTGGTTAGAGTGCCGGCCTGTCACGCCGGAGGTCGCGGGTTCGAGCCCCGTCAACCGCGCCATCGCTGTCCAGACACCCGGGTTGCCCGGGCCTGTACGATCCCCCGGTCCCTGCAGTGCATGACTTTCACACAGGCAGGCTGTCACCGTGCGCTGCGCCGGTGCCTCGTCCGCGCGGGTCGCCTGGCAACAGCGTGCAGACGACCCTGCCGGTGCCGGGCATGTGCCATCGGCGCCGCGCGCGGAAAATCACGCGGTCGGCGCGCAACATGCGATTTGACCATTGACGCCGTCCCGCGGCTCGAGTAACCAGCGGCGCACGCGCGGTTGTAGCTCAGTTGGTTAGAGTGCCGGCCTGTCACGCCGGAGGTCGCGGGTTCGAGCCCCGTCAACCGCGCCACTTTCCCCCCGACATTTACAATCGGTGTGATCCGCGAATAGCGGGGCGCCGTCAGGCGTGGATGTCCATGCGGCCGAAGAAGCCGCCCAAGGCGCGGATCGTGACCTCCGGGGCGGTATCGGGAAAGAAGTGGCCGCCCGGGATGGCCGCCGCATCCAGCGTCGTGCATTTGCCCGCCCACGCCGCGGCCATGTTGTAGTGCCGTGCCATCGCGCCGGTGTCCCCGTACAAGACCAGCGTCGGGCACCCGATACGCTGCGTCAGGTCGGCCGCGTCATCGTCGAAATCCCGCGCCAGCGTCGCGCGGTAATCGTTGCACATGCCGCGGATCGTGTCCGGGTCGCGCCATGCAGCGCGATATTGGTTCAACTGATCGCGGGCGAAATCCTCCAGCCGCGACGCCCCCCAGCCCAATAGGCAAGCGTGGAAATAGGCATCCGGGTCGTGCCCGATCATGGTTTCGGGAAAGGGTTCGGGCTGCGCGAGGAAGAACCAGTGATAATAGGCCTGTGCCACTTCCTTGCGCAGGTCGGCCAGTAGCGTGTGGGTGGGCACCACGTCCATGACGCAGGCGCGGGTGACGGCCTGCGGCGCGTCGAGCGCAAGCCGATGCGTCACGCGCGCGCCCCGGTCGTGTCCGGCCACGGCGAAATGCCGGTATCCCAGCTGTGCCATCAGCGCGACCTGGTCCCCGGCCATGGCACGGAACGTGTAGTCGGCCGTGTCGCGCGGTTTGCCCGATTGGCCGTAACCGCGCAGGTCGGGGCATATCACGGTGTGGTTGCGCGCCAGTTCCGGCGCGATCCGGGCCCACATGGCGCGCGTCTGCGGAAAGCCGTGCAGCAGCAGCAGCGGCGGACCGGACCCGCCGATGCTGTAGGCGATGGTCTGTCCGTTCACCGTGGCGATGTGATCGGTGAATCCCTGGATGATCATGGGTCCCCCGTCCTTGCGTCGGGGCAACCGGCGCGTTTCGGCCTCAGGCGCGCGCCAGCGCATCCAGGATGCGCGCCCAGCTCCGGATGCCCTTGTGGAAACTTTCGAGGTTGTATTTCTCGTTGGGCGAATGGATCGCGTCGTCATCCTGCGCGAAGCCGATGAGCATGGAATCGAGCCCGAGGATTTCCTTGAAATAGCCCGCGATCGGGATCGACCCGCCCATGCCCACCAGCACCGCCTCGCGGTGCCATTCCTCGGACAGGGCGCCGCGGGCGCGTTCGAATTCGGGGCGGTCGGTGTTCATCACCGCCGCCGGGGACCCGTCGAGGTCCTGGTTCCACGTGACGGTCGCATCGACCGGCAGTCGGTCCTCGACATGCTTGCGGATCTTCACGCGCAGCGCGTCGGGGTCCATGTCGCCCACCAGCCGGCATGTCAGCTTGCAATGCGCCTCGGCGGGGATGACGGTTTTCGTGCCGGCGCCCTGGTAGCCTCCCCAGAGCCCGTTGATCTCCAGCGTGGGGCGCGCCCATTGCTGGACCAGCGTGGAATATCCCTCCTCGCCATGCGGGCGTGTGAAGCCGACCGAGTTGAGGTAGGTCGCCTCGTCGAAGCCGCAATTCTCCCACTGTCGGCGCAACGCGTCGGGCACCTCGTGCACGCCCTCGTAGAAGCCGTCCACGGCAACGCGGCCCGTCACGTCGTGGAACGAGGCGATGATGCGCGAGATTTCCTTCAGCGGGTTGAGCCCCGGCCCCCCGTAGTGGCCCGAATGCAGGTCGATCCTCGGCCCGTGCAGCGTGAACTCGTCCTTCAACATGCCGCGCAGCTGCGACGCGATCGAGGGCACGCCGGGCGACACCATCGAGGTATCGCAGATCAGCGCGATGTCGGCGTCGAGCTCGCCGGCGTTCTCCTCGAGGAAGGGAACGAGCGACGGCGACCCCGATTCTTCCTCGCCCTCGAAGAAGAACGTGATCCGGCATGGCAGCGTCCCGGTGACGGCCTGCCATGCGCGGCACGCCTCGACAAAGGTCATCAGCTGTCCCTTGTCGTCCGAGGCGCCGCGCGCGCGGATCACCGGCCCGTGGTCGGCCTGCTCGATCGCCGGGTCGAACGGGTCGGAGGTCCACAATTCGACAGGATCCACCGGCTGCACGTCGTAATGGCCGTAGAACAGCAGGTGCGGCCCGTCGCCGGGCATGTGCCCGACCACCATCGGGCGCCCCGGCGTGGGGCGCTTTTCCGCTTTGGCACCAATGCTTTGCAGGTCCGCGACGAGCCAGTCGGCGGCCTTGTCGCAGTCATCGGCATGGACCGGGTCCGTCGAGATGGACGGGATGCGCAACAGCCCCTTGAGCCGGTCCGTGGCTGTCTCGATCCTGTCGTCGATATGTGCCAGAACGGCGTCGATGGACATGGTGGATCCCCCGCGTTAGATATTATTGTCTGGAAACCGTAACAGGGTCTGTGTCACTGTCCAGCCGATTGATCCGGGTCAAGGATCCGGGGGCGGCAATTTGTAACCTGTTGCTTAACCGATCGGATGTCTATTATACATCTAGGTTACTGAATGTGAGGCGCCGTGCGCCGGCTCCGGGGCCCTGTGCCGCCGGGGGACTGTCAAGGAGGGGATGTCAGTGGATTACGCGGCGAAGCTGGACGAGGCCATAGACCGATTGCACGAAGAGGGCCGGTACCGGACCTTCATCGACATCGAGCGGAAAATGGGCCGGTTTCCCCATGCCACGTGGCGGCGCCCGGACGGCGACGAACAGCCCATCGCGGTCTGGTGCGGCAATGATTACCTCGGCATGGGGCAGCATCCCGTGGTCCTCGACGCGATGCACGAGGCGATCGACGCCACCGGCGCCGGGTCGGGCGGGACGCGCAACATTTCGGGCACCACCGTCTATCACAAGCGGCTGGAGGCCGAGCTGGCCGACCTGCACGGCAAGGAGGCCGCGCTTCTTTTCACCAGCGCCTACATCGCGAATGACGCAACGCTCAGCACGCTGCCCAAGCTCTTTCCGGGGCTGATCATCTATTCCGACGCGCTGAACCATGCCAGCATGATCGAGGGCGTGCGCCGCAACGGCGGGGCCAAGCGCATCTTCCGCCACAACGACGTCGAACACCTGCGCGAACTGCTGCAGGCCGACGACCCCGACGCGCCCAAGCTGATCGCCTTCGAATCGATCTATTCCATGGACGGCGATTTCGGACCGGTAGAGGCGATCTGCGATCTTGCCGACGAATTCGGCGCGCTGACCTATATCGACGAAGTGCACGCGGTGGGCATGTACGGCCCGCGCGGGGCCGGGGTGGTCGAACGTGACCGGCTGATGCACCGGATCGACATCATCAACGGCACGCTGGCCAAGGCCTACGGCGTCATGGGCGGCTACATCGCCGCCAGTGCCAAGATGTGCGACGCGGTCAGGTCCTACGCGCCCGGTTTCATCTTCACGACCTCGCTGCCGCCGGCGGTGGCCGCGGGCGCCGCGGCCAGCGTGGCGCATCTCAAGCGCGATCGCGATCTGCGCGAGACGCACCAGACCCAGGCCAAGATCCTCAAGACCCGGCTCAAGGGCATGGGCCTGCCGCTGATCGACCATGGCAGTCATATCGTGCCGGTGATGGTGGGCGATCCCGTGCATACCAAGCAGCTCAGCGACATGCTGCTGGACGGCTACGGGATCTACGTGCAGCCGATCAATTTCCCGACCGTGCCGCGGGGGACCGAACGGCTGCGGTTCACGCCGTCGCCGGTGCACGGCCCCGACGAGATGGACCGGCTCGTGCGGGCCATGGACGAACTCTGGAGCCACTGCGCGCTGAATCGTGCCGAATTGACGGCGTGACCGGGCCTTCCGTGCAATTCGCCTTGCGATGTGTTATCATCTGATAAAGAAAAAAGCAGGGCTCGAATCGTCATGATCGGGCATCGGCGGGATACAGCACGAGGCGGGGGTGAATGATCGGGCGCCGTTCCAAGCGCAATGAAGAGGTAGAAGCCATCGCACCCCGTGGGTTCGATGATTACGATCTGTGTCTCGGCGACATGATGCGCGGTGAGCGCGCCACGATGGGCAAGTCCCTGCTGGACGTCGAACGAGAGCTGCGCATCAAGGCCGCCTATGTCGCCGCGATCGAGAATTGCGATCCGGCCGCCTTCGACACGCCCGGTTTCATCCCCGGCTACGTGCGCTCCTACGCGCGCTACCTCGGCATGGATCCCGACAAGGCCTTTCAGGCATTCTGCGCCGAAAGCGGCTTCTCGACCGCGCACGGCATGTCCGCCGAAGCCTCCAGCATCCGCAAGCCGGCCGAGCCGATCCGGCAGCCGGTGAGCGGCGCGGCCGGGGCCGATCCGCTTGCGGCGCCGTCGACACCCTTCGCGCCGGCCTCGAATGGCTTCCTGTCCGGGATCGAGCCGGGCGCGATCGGATCGGGGCTCGTGCTGATGGCGCTGATCGCGGCCATCGGGTATGGCGGCTGGACGGTGCTGAACGAGGTTCAGCGCGTGCAGGTGGCGCCGGTGGAGAACACGCCGGACGTGCTGTCGGATCTCGATCCGGTGGACACCGCGGACACGGGCGACGGCGCCGGCACAAGCGGCAGCTCCGTGGCCGGGTTCGGCGGCGCGGCACAGGGCGATGACCGGCTCGACAGGCTGTACCGCCCCGAGGCGCTGGACGTCCCGGTGATGGTTGCGCGCGACGCCCCGATATCGACGCTCGACCCGTCCCGGGTGGGCACGCTGCGCCCCGAACCGCCCGAGGCCGACCGCGAAAGCGTGGCCCGCGCCGTGGCCGAAGCTGTAGCCGACCCGGCCCCCGCCGCCGCGTCCACGACCCGCGACAAGCCCCTGCCGAGCCCGCAGGTCGTCGAGGAACCGTTGCCCGACGTGCGGATGGTAGCGGTCCGCCCGGCATGGGTGCGCGTCCGGGCCGCCGACGGCAGCGTCATCTACGAAGGCATCATGAACGCCGGCGACAGCTGGGACGTGCCCAGCACCGAGGAACCGCCGACCTTGCGCGTGGGCGCGTCAGGGGCCGTCTATTTCGCGGTGAACGGCAAGCATTACGGCCCGGCGGGGCCGCGCGGCTCGGTCACGTCCGGGCTGGCGCTGGACGCGCAGGCGCTGACCGACAGCTACAGCGTTGCCGACCTGACGCAGGATGCGGACCTGTCGCGCTACGTGGCCGAATTGCAGGACACCGACGGCGCGGCCGAGTGACAGGGCCGGGCGCGATTGCACCCTTGCCGCACGGGCATTATGTACCGGGCGGACCCTTGCCGAACTGACGGGAAAAGCGCGATGTCGATTAACCCAATCCGCCCTTGGCGCAACATCCACCGCCGGGAAAGTCGCCAGATCATGGTGGGTGACGTGCCCGTGGGCGGCGGCGCGCCGATCAGCGTCCAGACCATGACGAATACCGACACCACCGACGTGCCCGGCACCATCGCGCAGGTACAGGCCGCGGCCGAGGCGGGGGCGGATATCGTGCGCATCTCGGTCCCCGACGAGGCAAGCGCCGCGGCGCTGAAACGGATCGTGCCCGAAAGTCCGGTGCCCATCGTGGCCGACATCCATTTCCATTACCGCCGCGGCATCGAGGCGGCCGAGGCCGGCGCCGCCTGCCTGCGGATCAACCCCGGCAATATCGGGTCCGAGGCGCGCGTGCGCGAGGTCATCGCGGCCGCGCGCGACCACGGCTGTTCCATGCGGATCGGGGTGAATGCCGGTAGCCTCGAAAAGCATCTGCTGGAAAAATACGGCGAACCGTGCCCCGACGCTATGGTGGAATCGGGCATGGAGCACATGCGCATCCTGCGCGACAACGATTTTCACGACTTCAAGATCAGCGTGAAGGCGTCCGACGTCTTCATGGCCTCGGCCGCCTACATGCAGCTGGCCGAGCAGTGCGACGCGCCCATCCATCTGGGCATCACCGAGGCCGGCGGGCTCATGTCGGGCACCATCAAGTCGGCGATCGGGCTGGGACAGCTGCTGTGGATGGGCATTGGCGACACGCTGCGCGTGAGCCTGAGCGCCGACCCGGTGGAAGAGGTGAAGGTGGGCTACGAGATCCTCAAGAGCCTCGGCCTGCGCCACCGGGGGGTGAACATCATCTCCTGCCCGTCCTGCGCGCGGCAGGGCTTCGACGTGATCCGGACGGTCGAGGAACTGGAGAAGCGGCTGGAACATATCAAGACGCCCATGAGCCTCAGCATCATCGGCTGCGTCGTGAACGGCCCCGGCGAGGCGCTGATGACGGATGTCGGCTTCACCGGTGGCGGCGCGGGCAGCGGGATGGTCTATCTCGCGGGCAAGGCAAGCCACAAGATGACCAATGACCAGATGATCGACCATATCGTGGAAGAGGTCGAGAAACGCGCCGAACAGATCGCGGCCGGCGAGGCCGAACGCCCGGCGGCGGAATAGGCGATACGGGCCGGGCGCCGCCCGTGATCGCTGCGGGGAGCGCGTGCGCTTCAGCCCGAAGCGCGCGTGGCGCGACACGACCGGGCTGGTCAGGGCGGACCTTCGACGGGCGTCAGTGCGGTGGCCGAGTTGTGGGACGGAGCACCGGTTCGCCGCGCGCGCGCCAAGGTATGTTTAAACGAAGCCGAGCTGGTCAGAAACGCTTTAGCCGGTGACAGAAGCGATTGAGTTTTGGCAAAATTTACCTTGCGCGCTCTAATCGTCCGCTCCGGATTTTTGCAGAACGATGAATGTCATCATGCCAAGCGGAGGAAGAGAGCCTTGTTCTTGGACCGTCAGTGACGGTTCTTGCAAAATCGTTTCCAGTTCAAAATCCGAGTGCCACCCAAGAACATTGGCAAAAGGAGATGAGATCCGCTCCAAGAATGCCAAAAACCCGCGTTTTCGCACAAAGTGGTTTGTGATCACCACGCGCCCGCCGGGTTTCAGGACCCGCGCGATTTCCGCCATTACCTTTTCCGGCTCCGGAACGACAGACAGCACATGCATGGCTGCAACCGTGTCAAAGCTGGCATCGCTGAAATCCAGTACGCGGGCATCCATCTGGCGCAGTTCGGCGACGTGCTTGAGGTTCAATTGCTCAGCCTTGGCCTGGGCTTTGGCGAGCATGTCGCGGCTGAAGTCAATTCCAGTGACCTGAAGATCAGGCTTGTAATGCGGCAAGGAAAGGCCTGTTCCGACACCGACCTCGAGCACAGCGCCTTGCAACCCGTTTATATATCGAACGGCCCGACGTCGGCCGACATTGGTGACAGCGCCGAAGGTCTTGTCATAGACTGGTGCCCAGCGGGCGTACGAGGTCTGAACGGCGTCGATTTTCAAGCTATTCTTCCTTCCCATATGTGTCAGGGGATGCAGCAATCAGGCTCCAGACGACCATCGCTACGTATCCGCAAGAGAAGATCACGAGAGTGATCCAGGCGTAGGTCAGCAAAGTGGCAACAATCAAAGCGAATCCAAGCAGAAAGTACTTGATGTTCCCGCGTGAAATTCGAACCCGTTTCGGCGACCATGTCGGGATGCGGCTGATCATGGCCATTCCGACCAAGACCATATGCCCGCAGATCAGAATGTCGGGCAGAAGCGGTTGGTTTGAAAATGCAAAGGAAACAGACATCGGCAAAATGACCAAGATCGCGCCTGCCGGTGCCGGAATACCGACGAAAAAGTCGTCAGAGGGTTGAACTTCTCCGCCGGCCTTGTTGCTCACGTTGAACCGCGCCAGGCGCAGGACACAGCCGATCGCAAAGACCAGCACGCACAGCCATGCCGCGCTGCGCATGTCCTGCAGGGCCCATAGATAGATCACCAGCGGAGGCGCAACACCAAAATTTACAAAGTCAGCGAGCGAGTCCAGCTCGGCCCCCATTTTGCTGTCGCCGCCCAGGAGCCGTGCGATCTTTCCATCCAAGCCGTCGAGAATACAGGCCGCCACGATCAACAGCACCGCTATTTCATAGTCACCCTGCACACCGAAGCGGATGGCAGACAGCCCTGCGCAGATCGCAGCAATGGTCAGCATGTTCGGGATCAACTGAACCAGTGCAAGGTCGGTGAAGGATTTGCCATTATTTGCGGGCATCGCTTTCCGTCCCAGCCATGTCGAGTTCTGCCAACACCGTCTCGCCCGCGATCATGGTCTGCCCGACAGCCACGAGAGGGGAGACATCAGGGGGCAGATACACGTCGAGGCGTGAGCCGAAGCGGATCAAGCCGAACCGTTCACCGGTACTCAGCTGGTCGCCCGGTTTCACGAAACAGAGAATGCGACGGGCAACCAAGCCCGCAATCTGGACAACAGCCAGCTCTTGTCCGTTCGCAAGCCGTAGACACAGGCCGTTGCGTTCGTTGTCAGTGCTGGCTTTGTCGAGTGACGCATTGACGAATTTTCCGGGGCGATAGGCGACCGATGTGATTTCACCAGCAATCGGGCTTCGGTTCACATGGCAATTGAAGACACTCATGAACACGCTGATGCGCGTCAGCGGTGTGTCTGCCATACCCAGTTCTGCCGGCGGGACAGCCGGTTCGATCAGTGACACGATACCGTCCGCCGGGCTCACGATCACACCAGGCCTCGTGGGACTGACACGATGAGGATCGCGAAAGAAGTAGTAACACCAGATCGTAAGCCCGACACCGATCCAGCCGAGGACGGATGAAATCAAGAAAAGACCAAGAGTCACAGCTGCAAAGATCGCAACGAACTTTTGGCCCTCCGGGTGCATCGGCTTGATGAATGTTGAAAGCAGGTTCAATACGTTTTTCCTCAATGCTGCCAGACGATCATCATAGAGGTATCAGTAGCAAGCGCAAATCAGATTCGCTCGGGTATGTTCCCCGGACCTTCTAGTTGACTTGGAGACTGCGTTGCCAAGCAGCGTTGGCCCCCCTGCCACTACTTGCATGCCAAAAACGGTGGTTATCAACCGCATGCTCGGGCTCAACCGAGGGTAGACCAAAACCCAACCATGTCCGATCATCCTCCAAAGATGACGGCATGCATCGTACGGCCCGGCACGATTGTAAATGCTCCTGTAAGCACGAGGGCCAGAGCGTAAAGCTGGATCATCGAGTTGCGGTGCGCCGTGACGCTCCCCCGCCGGATCGCGCGAATGGAGTAGATCAATGTGGCAAGGACCAAGAGTGAGAGGACGTGGATGATCGAAAACGGCCCAAACCATTGGAACTCGTGAATCCAGAAACTCGACACCGCCACCACACCCATGGCGCCGACCCAGACATAGCCAAGCGTCTTGTGCGTGATCGTACCTTTGGGAGCCAGGAGCTGAACCGCGCCCGCACCCATTGCGAGGAGTGCGACGAGCGCGTGAACGGAAATGACTGCGCCGTCATTCCACAGGGCTTGCCAATTCATGCCGACCCCTCCCGTAGATCATGGACAGGACGAGGCCTTGGGCTGCAGTGACCGCGATCCAAAACACAAGCTCGACTGCGACAAGTGCGACCGGTTCGCCGAACATGTTGAAGGGTGTGTGGAACTCGAAATATAGCGCCATAAGCGCCCATAGGATGGCAGCGAAAGCCAGTCCACGCCCGACGATCCCGCGCGGCAAAGCAGGTTCGATCCAATAGAAGACTAGACCGTGGACGACGCCAATCACTGCGGCGATGCCCATGTAAAGCGGGCCGTTCGTGAACATTAGAGGAAGTGGTTCCATTTCGAACAGAACCGCAATGACCTTTGCACTTTGCATTTCGTTCTCAAAGAGAAGCGGTCGACCGAGTTGAAAGAACAGAATGTTGCTCACGATGTTGGCAATGACGATCGCGACAGCACCGCCGACGGCGGCTCTCAACAGCTTCGCGTAAGTGATGGATTCCTCCTTGCAGTTGATGCCTTGGCGTGAGTCTTTTTGGGCAGATCGCTTCGACCAGAGTCGCGCGGCGCACGCGAGCTTGACAGCCGGCACGCTTGCATTGCCGGTCAAGGAAGGTGTCTACCCACCTGATAAAGGCTGACTGTAACAGTCGCTATCGGAATCCTCAAACGCACATGCAGAGGTTGTATCTGCAGGGCGATGTGACGTCAAAAACGGTCTTTCTTGTCACAAGCCGCCTTATCACCAAGGCTGTCGAAACATCTTGTGGCACAAACCCTTGAGGAAACGCACGTTCATTGCGTCACTTTTTTCGACGCACCTTGATGTGCGGTCATTCATTCAAAGCGCAGCAGTGGTCAAAGTGGGCTCGCACCCGGCATTCGCCGCACTTTGCCTGAAGGTCCGCTATCAGGAAATCGCCCAAACTTTGCAAAGCCCCCTCCCGGCGCTTAGCGGTCGCTCATGCCATCCGAAGCGATGAGCCGTCCGCCCCCGGCGCACGCCGTGTGGATCCGCTTCGGACCGGCTTGACGGCACCGACGCGATACCGCCGCATCGCCGCCGTGATACCGCGGCAAGTTTCAGACGGCGTGCGGCGGGGTCAGCCGCACGCGGTTTTCCGGTCCTATTGCGTCCGGATTTCCTCCACCGTGTCGCGCATCGCCTCCAGCGGGACGTAGCCCCGCAGCATCCTGTCCTCCATCACGAAGGACGGTGTGCCCGACAGGTTGAGCCGCTGCGCAAGCTGCCGGTTGGCCGTGATCACGCGGCTGACATCGTCACTGTCCATGTGCGCGAGGATGGCCTCGGCATCGAGCCCCAACGTGTCAGACACCCGCCGCAGCGCGGTTTCGGAGATCTCCCCGCGAAAGGTCATGAGCGTGTCGTGCAGCGCCTTGTAGGCGTCGTCGCCCGCGATCTGCTTGGTGGCGATGGCAAAGCGCGAGGCCATGGTCGATTGCTCGCCAAGGATAGGAAATTCCTTGATTATCAACCGGATATTGCCATCACTTTCCACCAGTTCCGCCACCTCGGGGAAGGCGCGGCGGCAGTAGCCGCAGCGATAGTCGAGGAATTCGACCAGCGTCACGTCGCCATCGGGATTGCCCCCGACCCAGGAATGACCGTCCTCGAAGATCGCCTCGGCATTGGCCTGCACGAGTGACACGTCGTCCTGTGCCTGCTGCTGCGCCTGGCGTTGCTCCAGCACGGCGACGGCCTCCATGATGACCTCGGGGTTCTCGAGCAGGTAGGCGCGCACCTCGGCACGGAATGACGCACGCTCGGCCTCGGTCATGTCGTCAAGGTCAAGCGCGGCGGCCGGTCCGGCCAGAAGCGCGGCAGCGGCGAAGGGGGCGGCGAGGCGGGAAATCATGATCGGGTCATCTCCGTTCTTTCTGGGCTTTCCGGGCAGCTGATAGCACATCCTGTGCGCGTTGCCACGCGCCCGAACCGCGCGGCAAAAGGTCCGAGGCGCGCGAGGCGTGAACCGCGGCGTCCTTGAGCCGGCCGCGCATCGAGTAGCGTTCCGCCGTCACCAGCGAGGCCATGCCGCGATTGCCGAGCTTGGCATGGACGACCGCGAGGTCGCGCAGCACCCGCGCGTCGCGCCCGTCGCGGGCGCGGGCGCGTTCCAGATAGTCGCGGGCCTTGGCGTATTGTTCGTTGGCGCGCAGCGCGCGGCCATAGGCGCCCAGGATCAGCGCGTTGCGCGGGGCGAGCCGGCTGGCGCGCGCATAGGCGTTGAGCGCGGCGTCGAAACGCCGGCTCTCCATCAGGATTTGGCCCCTGAGTTCATGAAGATACGGGTCCTTGGGTCGCTTTGCCACGGCCTTGTCGATCGCCCCGAGGGCGCGCCCGAGATCCGAGCGTCGATGCCACGCGATGGCCTCGCGCATCAGCTTTATGTCGGCGTGGCCGAACTCGCCGGCGCGGGTGAGGGTCCATTTCGGCGACCGCTTGAACGCCGAAAGCTTGCTCTTGGCGCGGGCGAACCAATACTCGGCGTCGGGCTGTGGCCGGGCCTTGCCCGCATGGGCGTCGGCCAGCCGCCTGAGCACGCGAAACCTGTCGGCAGAGAGGGGATGCGTGCGCGCGTAGGGGTCCTGCCTGTGGCGCGCCAGCGCCTCCTGCCCGCGGAAGATGTCCATGACCTCGACGGCGCCCTGCGGATCGACGCCGGCCGCCGCAAGGTAGCGCATCCCGCTCTGGTCGGCGGCGTTTTCCTCGGCACGGGTATGGACGTAGAACAGCCGTTGCGCGGTGTTCACGGCTCCCATGGCGGCCCCGGCGGCGGCTTCGCCCCCGCCCGCAGCGGCCGCCACGGCCGCGAGCGCCGCGCCCAGACCGGCCGCCGTTGCCGCGTTGCGTGCATTCACAGGGCGACGCGTGAGGTGGCCGTTGGCGATATGGGCGGCCTCGTGCGCGATGACCGATTGCAGCATCGCCGCGCGCTTCATCTTGAGCAGAAGGCCCGAGTGGATGAAGATATGGTTCTGATCAACCACGAAGGCGTTGAGCTTGCGGTCGTCGATCACGAGGATATCGACACGCGACGGGCTGAGCCCGGCGGCTTTCAGCAGCGGCTCGGCAAGCTGTTTCAAGGCATGTTCGATATCCGGGTCGCGAAGCAACGTGACCGCGCGGGCCGGGCTGCCGATCGTGACAACCAGCATGGCGCAAAGGAAGAGAAGCCTGAGAAGATGCATTGACGGGCTCGCGCATTCGCGGTGAAAGGAAGAATTGCCGGGTCCAGTCTAGGAACAAAACAATGCGGAACTCAAGGCGTGGCGGGGTCGATCCCTTTATCGTGATGGACGTGATGGAGGCCGCGCGGCGGGCCGAGGCCGCGGGGCGTCGTGTCATCCACATGGAGGTGGGCCAGCCGGGTACACCCGCGCCCGCCGCCGCCCGGGCATCGCTGGCCCGGGCGATGGAGCGCGATGCCATGGGATACACCGTGGCGCTTGGCCTGCCGGAACTGCGCGCGCGGATCGCGCAGCTTTACGCTGACTGGTATGGCGTGACACTATCGCCCGAGCGGGTGATCGTGACGCCGGGGGCATCCGGGGCGTTCATTCTTGCCTTCACGGCGTTGTTCGACGCGGACGCGCGGGTCGGGATCGGGGCCCCGGGATATCCCAGCTACCGCCAGATCCTTCGCGCGCTGGATCTTGTCCCGGTGGAGATCGAAACGGCGGCGGAAAACCGCCTTCAGCCGGTGCCGGATGACCTGTCGGGCCGAGACCTCGATGGGCTTATGGTGGCCAGCCCGGCGAATCCGTCCGGCACCATGCTGGGACGTGAGGAGATGGCGGCGTTGATGGAGGCCGCGGCATCGTCAGGCACGTCTTTCATCAGCGATGAAATCTATCACGGCATCGAATACGAGGCCAAGGCGGTCAGTGCGCTGGAAATCAGCGACGAGGCCTATGTCATCAACTCGTTTTCCAAGTATTTCAGCATGACCGGCTGGCGCGTCGGCTGGATGGTGGTGCCCGATGATCATGTGCGCATCGTCGAGCGTCTGGCGCAGAACCTGTTCATCTGTCCGCCCCATGCCAGCCAGATCGCCGGGTTGGCAGCGATGGACGCGCATGACGAGCTTGAGGCGAACATGGATGTCTACCGGGCCAACCGCCGATTGATGCTGGACGGGCTGCCCAGGGCCGGGTTCGACCGGATCGCGCCCCCCGATGGCGCGTTCTACGTCTATGCCGACGTGAGCCATCTGACCGATGACAGCCGCGCTTTCGCCGCCGAGATTCTGGATCGCGCCGGCGTGGCGGTGACGCCGGGGCTGGATTTCGATCCGGCGCGCGGGGCGGGCACGATCCGGTTTTCCTATGCCCGCGCGACCGCGGATATCGAGGAGGGGCTGGCGCGCCTCGCGGCCTTCATGGAAAGCCGCTGATCCGACGCGCGCCGCCCTCGATGAGGGTTTCGGCAATCATGCGCCTGGGTGAGCTCGTTCACATGGGCCGTGCCCTATGGGCAGGCCCGCATCCGTGGTGTAGGCTGATTGCAAAGAGGCCGGGCAGGGCAAGGAACGGGATGCAACGACTTCTTCTGGCGATTTGGCTGTGCTTCGCGGCGGTGTCGTCGCCCGCACAGGAATTCAGCGGGCTTGCACGGGTGGTGCCGGGCGAAAGCGTGATCGAGAACGGCGCGGGCGGGATCCAGTTGACACTCACGCTGAGCCAAGGCGTGCCGTACCGCGTTTTCACACTGGATGCGCCCCGGCGGCTGGTCCTCGATTTTCGCGAGGTGGAATGGCAGGGCGTGACACCGGAAATGCTGGACGACAGCACACGTGTGAGCGGGGTTCGCATGGGCGGTTTCCGGCCCGGCTGGTCGCGGATGGTCGTGGACTTGGCCGGGGCATATGCGTTGCGCAGCGCCGACCTGCGGATCGCGCGCGGCACTGGGCATGCCAAGCTGCGCGTGAACCTGACAGAGGTCGCGCCGGAAGAATTCGCGGCCGCCTCGGGTGCGCCGGAAACACCCGGCTGGGGCACGGTGGTGCCGCGGGAACGTTCCGGGCGTCAGGCCCGGCAGCGGGGCGATGGGCCTCTGGTGGTGATGCTGGACCCGGGTCATGGCGGGATCGACCCCGGTGCGACGAATGACGGGACCGCCGAGAAGGACCTGATGCTGACATTCGCCCGCGAATTGCGGGAGGTTCTGATACGGTCGGGCGATTTCGACGTGCGCCTGACCCGGACGGATGACAGGTTCGTGTCGCTGGAACGCCGCGTGTCGCTGGCGCACGAAGTCGGTGCGGATGTTTTCCTGTCCCTCCATGCCGATGCGCTGAGCGAGGGCCGCGCGCGGGGCGCGACGGTGTATGTCCTGTCCGAAAGCGCCTCGGACGAGGCGAGCGCCGCCCTGGCCGAGCGGCACGACCGTGATGACATGCTGGCCGGGATCGACTTGTCCGGGCAGGATGACGTGGTGGCCGACGTGCTGATGGACCTTGCGCGGATGGAAACGCAGCCGCGCGCGCGACGACTGGCCGAGGCGCTGGTGCTGGCGCTGCGCGAGGGGGGGCTTCCGTTGCATTCGAGGCCGCATCGCGGGGCCGGATTCTCGGTTTTGAAGTCACCTGACATACCGTCCATCCTGCTTGAACTGGGGTTCCTGTCCAGTCAGCGCGACCTTGAAAACCTGCGCAGGCCCGCATGGCGTGCCACGATGGCCGAAAGCGTCCGCGATGCGCTGGCGGCATGGCGGGTGGCCGACGCTGCCGCTGCGGACCTCGTCCGGCAGTGACGGCCGATGCGCGGCGATTGGCGCATGACCGGGCCCTTGGGTTTTGACGCCCGCTGCGCGGATGCATATATACCTAGGGTAATCAATCGGGGGCCCGCGTGCTGAGACCCATTCTGTCCTTTTTCGGGACCATCTTCAGCTTGCTGACGCTGGGCGTGATGCTTGTCGCCCTGAGCATTGGTGCGGTGTTCCACATCTATGGCAACGATCTGCCTAGCCACGAGTCCCTGGCCAACTACACGCCGCCCACGATCAGCCGTATCTATTCCGGCGAGGGACGCATCATCGATGAATTCGCCCGTGAACGGCGGCTTTTCACCCCGGCCGAGGAAATTCCCGATCTCGTCAAGCAGGCCTTCATCAGCGCAGAGGACAAGAATTTCTACACCCATCCCGGGTACGACGCGCGTGGTATCGCGGCGGCCATCGTCGAGGCGGTGCGCACGCGTGGCGAGACCGTGCGCGGCGCCTCTACCATCACACAGCAGGTGATGAAGAACTTCCTGCTGTCAGGCGACAGGCGGATCGAGCGCAAGATCAAGGAGATCATCCTCGCCACCCGGATCGAGGAAACGCTGAGCAAGGAAAAGATCCTCGAACTTTACCTCAACGAGATCTTCCTCGGCCAGAACAGCTATGGCGTCACGGCGGCGGCGCAGACCTATTTCAACAAGACCCTGACAGAGTTGGCCCCGCACGAGGCGGCGTTCCTGGCCGCCATGCCAAAGGCGCCGAGCGACTATCATCCCGTGCGCGAGAAAGAGCGCCTGCGCCAGCGGCGGGATTTCGTCCTGCGCGAGATGCAGGAAAACGGCTATCTGAGCGTAGCCGTCTATGCAGACGAGGTGGAAAAACCGGTCCGGTCCGTTCAGAACGGGGATTTCGCCCCGTTCAGCGCCGATCTGCCGCCGCGTGATTATTTCACCGACGAGATCCGCCGCCAGCTGAGCCGTGATTTCGGCGAGGGTGAGTTCTTTACCGGCGGGCTGAGTGTTCGTGCGACCATCGATCCCGAAATGCAAATGGCGGCTGCCAAGGCCCTGCGCCGCCAGCTGGAATCCTACGATCGCGGTCGCGGGGAGTGGCGCGGTACGGGTGAGCGCCTGCCGGAGGCCGCGCTGCAAAGCGAGCCGGACTGGCGCGCCGCCTTGGCCGAGACACGCGTGGCGCGCGATATCGAACTGGGGGGCGAATGGCTGCCGGCCGTGGTGCTGGAGATCGAGGCGCAGCGGCTGCGCGTCGGTGTCGAGAATGTCGACGGCCTACAGGATGTGCCGCGCGAGGACATCGCATGGCTGCCGGGGGATTTCTTCGAAACCTTCGCGCGCGGCGATGTGGTGCATGTGCGCCGCGTGACCGACGACGCAGGCGATTTCGTGCGTTGGACGCTGCGGCAGGTCCCCGAAGTCGAGGGCGGGTTCGTGGCGATGGACGTGAACACGGGCCGTGTTCTGGCGATGCAGGGCGGCTTTTCCTACCAGCACTCGGTCTTCAACCGTGCCACGCAGGCCATGCGCCAGCCCGGGTCCAGCTTCAAGCCGTTTGTTTATGCCGCCGCGCTGGATTCCGGGTACTCGCCGGCGACCATCGTGGTTGACGCGCCTATCGAGATCGACACGCCGCAGGGCCTGTGGCGCCCGCGAAACTCATCGAACAAATTCTATGGTCCGACCCCGCTGCGTACGGGCATCGAGATGTCGCGGAACCTCATGACCATCCGGCTGGCGCAGGAGGTGGGCATGGATGTGGTCGCGGATTATGCCGAGCGGTTCGGCGTTTACAAGGACATGGGCAAGTTCCTCGCGAACTCCCTCGGATCGGAGGAGACAACGCTCTACAACATGGTCGCGGCCTATTCGATGTTCGCCAATGGTGGCGAAAGGGTGGAGCCCACGCTCGTGGACCGGGTGCAGAACCGCTTCGGTGAGACCGTCTACCGCCACGACCCGCGCGAGTGCGTGGAATGCAGTGATCCGACTATCCCGCAGACGCGCGGCCCGCGCATCGTATCGGACCGCGAACAGGTCATGGACGCTGTGACCGCGTATCAATTGACCTCGATGCTCAAGGGCGTGGTGGATCGTGGCACGGCCTCGGGGGCGATCGACCTGCCGGTGCCGGTGGCTGGCAAGACGGGGACCACCAATGATGCGCGCGACGTGTGGTTCGTGGGCTTCACGAGCAGCATCGCGGCAGGCTGCTACATCGGTCATGACCAGCCCCGCGGATTGGGCCGGGGCGCCTATGGCGCGTCGATGTGCGGCCCGGTTTTCCAGGAGTTCATGGCGCAGGCGATAGAAAAGTACGGCGGCGGCAAATTTGCCGTGCCGCCGGGCGGACGCTTCATCAAGATCGACCGCTACACCGGCGCGAGGTTGCCCGACGAGGCGGCCGGTGCGAACGTCGTGGCCGAATATTTCCGCGATGGCGAAGCGCCTGTTTTCGGGGTGATGTTCGATGGCGGCTTTGCCATGGGCAATGATCTGGACCTGTTCGAGGCCGGTGAGCGGGAGCCCGTGCGCGAGGTCACGACATCGACCGGGGAGAAAGCGCAGGTCGGCGAGAAAAGCAGTTTCGGGTCGATGAGTTCCGGCGGGCTGTACTAGCCGGTGCCGCCGCGACCGGACCGGGCGGACCGGCCCGTCAGGGAAATGACACATGACAGGTGCCGGGGCGGGGTTCCGTCAGCTTGCCGAGGCAGCCGTGCTGCGATATCACCCGCATCTGAGCAAGGAAGGACATCCGAGATGCGCGCCGAGTCAGAAGCCAGAGTTGCCGAGATTGAAAATTCGCTGGAATTGTTGCGCCAGCGGATGGGCTGGGAGACCGCGCATCACCGGCTCGAGGAGTTCAACGCGTGGGTCGAGGATCCGACGCTATGGGATGACCCGGCCAAGGCGCAGAAACTGATGCGCGACCGGCAGGCGCTGGTCGATGCGATCGAAACCCATGACTCGATCAAGCAGGAACTGTCGGACAATGTCGAACTGATCGAGATGGGCGAAACCGAGGGTGACGAGGATGTCATCGCCGAGGCCGAATCCGCGCTGGATGCGCTGGCCAGCAAGGCCGCCGCGAAGGAGCTGGAGGCGCTTCTGGACGGCGAGGCCGACGGCAACGACACTTTCCTTGAGATCAATGCGGGCGCGGGCGGGACCGAAAGCTGTGACTGGGCAGCGATGCTGGCGCGCATGTACGTTCGCTGGGCGGAAAGTCATGGCTACGGCGTCGAGCTGCAATCCGAGACACCGGGCGACGACGCCGGTATCAAGTCGGCGGCCTACAAGATCAGCGGTCGCAACGCGTATGGCTGGCTGAAGTCCGAGTCGGGGGTTCACCGGCTGGTGCGTATTTCGCCGTTCGATTCAGCGGCAAAGCGGCATACCTCCTTTTGCTCGGTCTGGGTGTATCCCGTGGTCGACGACAACATCGAGATCGAGGTGAACCCCGCCGATATACGCGTTGATACCTATCGCAGCTCCGGGGCGGGCGGCCAGCACGTGAACAAGACCGACTCGGCTGTGCGGATCACGCACCACCCGACGGGCATCGTGGTCACCAGTTCCGAGAAGTCGCAACACCAGAACCGCGACATTGCCATGAAGGCACTGAAATCCCGCCTGTACCAGATTGAGCTGGACAAGCGTAACGAGGCGATCGCCGAGGCACACGAGGCCAAGGGCGATGCCGGCTGGGGCAACCAGATCCGGTCGTACGTCCTGCAACCCTATCAAATGGTGAAGGATTTGCGCACCGGGGTGGAAACCTCGGACACCAAGGGCGTGCTGGATGGTGATCTGGACCAGTTCATGGCGGCGACGCTGGCGCTGAATGTCAGCGGAAAGAGCCGGGCCGAAGCGCGGGAAGACGCGGTCTGACCTGCTTCTTGTCTTGCAGGCGGCCCGGTTGTCGCTTGGTTAGCAGGGAAAATCGGCAGCACGATGCTGCCCCCTGCGCGGGGCAGCCGCGTCGTGTCGTGGCCGGTTGGCCGGCGCAACCGGGCACATTAAGAGCCGCGGGAGGTGCCTTTCATGGATGATGTTCTGACCCTTGCGGCGCGTGAACAGGCCATGCGGATCACGCGGGGCGCGTTGAGCGCCGAAGCCTTGATGCGCGCGACGCTGGATCGGATCGCGGCCGTCAACGGCGCGTTGAACGCCGTGGTTAGCCTGCGTGATGCGGATGACCTTCTGCGCGAGGCCAGAACGCGGGACGCGGAGCCGCCACGCGGGCCCCTTCACGGTTTGCCCGTGGCCGTCAAGGATCTTGCCAATGCGCGGGGTCTGCCGACGAGCATGGGATCGCCGCTGCTCGAAGGGCAGGTGGCGGGCTCGGACGACGTGCATGTTGCCCGGATGCGCGCGGCGGGCGCGGTCATCATCGGCAAGACCAATACGCCGGAATTCGGGTTGGGCAGCAACACATACAATCCCGTTCACGGCATCACGGGCAATCCTTATGATATGACGTTGACGTGTGGCGGCTCGTCGGGCGGGGCGGCGGCTGCGCTGTCCACGAGGATGCTGGGAATCGCGGACGGGTCCGACATGATGGGCAGCCTTCGCAACCCGGCCGGATGGTGCAACGTCTACGGCATGCGTCCCAGTTGGGGGCACGTACCCTCTGAGCCAGCAGGAGACGCGTTTCTGCATCAGCTCTCGACCAACGGCCCAATGGCCCGGTGTCCGGGCGACCTTGCGCTGCTTTTGGACGTGATGAGCGGCCCCGACCCACGGCAACCGCATGGCGGCGCGGTCGCGCCAGTCGGTACGCTGGCGGGCGACGTCTCGGGCAAGCGCATAGGCTGGATCGGTGACTGGGGCGGGGCGTGGCCGTTTGAGCCCGGCATCCTGCCGCTGTGCGAAGCGGCGGCGCTGGAATTAACGGCTGTTGGTTGCGAAGTGGAACCCCTCGACGCGCCGTTCTCGCGCGATGCGCTTTGGGAAAGCTGGAGCACGCTGAGAAGCTGGCAGGTTGCCTGCGGGCTGTCGGACCTGTACGAGGACGGTGCCAAGCGCGCGCGGCTGAAGCCCGCTGCAATCTGGGAGATCGAGCGGGGCCGGGCGTTGACCGGGCTGGAGGTTCACAGGGCCAGCACGAGACGCTAGGCGTGGTTTCAAACGGCGGCGGCCCTGTTCGAGCAATACGATGCGCTTGTCTGGCCGACGGCGCAGGTCTGGCCCTTTCCCACGACCACCGAATGGCCGACCGAGATCGCCGGGGTCGAGATGGATACCTATCATCGTTGGATGGAATTGATGATCCCGGCCAGCCTGCCCGGTTTGCCGGCAGTGTCGGTACCCGCCGGATTCGGGCCCCAAGGCTTGCCGATGGGGCTGCAGATCGTCGGGCGACGCGGCGACGACCGGGGCGTTCTGGAGATCGCCGAGGCCTACCACCTTGCAACGGACTGGCCGGGGGAACGGCCGCCACCCATGAGCTGACGCCGAAAGTTGAAAGCGATTTGCATCTTTGCCCGGCAACCGGGTTTCGCTAGGCTGAGGCAGGAAGAGAGGAAAACGCCATGGAGGAAAGCAGGCCGCTCGGTGTGCCCGAGCTCGGCGCGGTCGACATGTCCATGCTGGCCGAGGCGCTGCGCCGAGGATGGGCGGACATGCGCCAAGCCCCGTTATATGCCGTCGTCTTTGCCGGGGTCTACGTCGCGATCGGATGGCTGATGGTGGCTGTCACCTGGTTGAGCGGACAGACATACTGGCTGGTTTTCGCCGCGGTGGGGTTCCCGCTTTTCGGACCGTTCGCGGCAGTGGGGTTCTACGAGGTCAGTCACCGCCTGGAGCAGGGCCGGCCGCTCCTGCCGGAGGCGATATTCGGGGTGGTCGCGCATCAGCGCCGACGGCAATTGCCGTCGATCAGTGCCGTGATCATCGTGATGTTCCTTTTCTGGTTCTTCCTTGCACACACGATATTCGCGTTGTTCCTCGGTTTTTCGACGATGACGAACGTCTCGACGTCCTACGAGATCTATTTGACGTGGGAGGGGCTGAGCATGCTTGCCTTCGGGACGGCTGTGGGCGCGGCTTTCGCGCTGCTGCTTTACATGATCACGGTCATCTCGCTGCCGCTTCTGCTGGACCGGGAAGTGGATTTCGTGACCGCGATGATCACGAGCTTTCAGACTGTTCAGGAAAATCCGGGGCCGATGCTGGCCTGGGCCGTATTCATCGCGGTCGTGACCTTTGTCGCGCTGCTGCCGGGTTTTCTCGGGCTTTTCATCGTATTGCCCTTGCTGGGACACGCGACGTGGCATCTTTACAGGCTGATTTGCGCGGCCGGCGAGGTTTAGACACCCGGCAGGCTTGCGTGCTTGTCTCAGGGTTGCTATCTGCACGTGAACGGAAAAAACCCGATCAATTTGATCGGATACCCGAGAGGCAGCGGTGGAGCCAGCAACCCCGAGACTCGAGATTCACAACCTCGTGCGCCGTTATGACGGGCGCGTGGTCGTGGACGACGTATCGCTCAAGGTCATGCCGGGTCAGGTGACCTGCCTGCTGGGGCCGTCCGGTTGTGGCAAGTCAACGACACTGCGCATGATCGCGGGTGTCGAGATGCAGGATGCCGGAGAAATCCGGGTGGATGGCGAGCTGGTATGTGACACCGTATTCCGCGTGCCGCCCGAGCGGCGCCATATCGGGCTGATGTTCCAGGATTTCGCGCTGTTCCCGCATTTGCGCGTGCGCGAAAACGTGGCGTTCGGCCTCAGCGGTGACAAGTCCGAGATTGGCCTCCGGGTCGAGGAACTGCTCGCGAGGGTCGGCATGGGCGGGTATCTTGACAGTTATCCGCATGAATTGTCGGGCGGCGAGCAGCAGCGGGTCGCGTTGGCGCGGGCGCTTGCGCCGAGGCCGTCCATCATGCTGATGGACGAGCCTTTCTCCGGGCTCGACAATCGCCTGCGCGATGGTATCCGCGATGAAACGCTGGATATCCTGCGTGAACAGGATACCGCCGTGCTGCTGGTCACGCACGAGCCGGAGGAAGCGATGCGGATGGCCGACGAGATCGCGCTGATGCGGGACGGCCGGATCGTGCAACAGGGCGCACCATACAATATCTACAATGCGCCGGTGGATCGCGATGCAGTGGCGTTTTTCAGCGATATCAACGTCATCCGGGGACGGGTCGAGGGATCGCTCGTGCAGACGGCGTTCGGCCAGTTCCTTGCGCCCGGGGTGCACGAGGGCAATGAGGTGGATATCGTGATCCGCCCGCAGCATGTGAAGATAGACTTCGATCGGAATGGTCGCGGGCCGGGCTCCACCATCGAGCATGGCACGCCCGCGCGTGGCGTGGTTGAGCGGGCGCGCTTCATCGGCAGCGAGAGCCTCGTGGAATTCCGGATGGATCATGACGGGTCGTTGATGAAGGCGACGGTTCCCAATGTTTTTCTGCCGGCGCCGGGCAAGCCGTTGTGGCTGATGATCCGGCGCGACCGCTGCTTTGTCTTCTCCGTGGCTGACGCGCCTCACTGAACCGGCGGCGAGTTGCGGTCTTGTCGACGGTCGCTTGGAAGATCCGGCGGTCAGTGCCGTGTCTTTGACCGCGGTCGCAGAAACGGAAATATCATCGCTGCCGGCGTGATATGCGCTCCGTGACACTTCGGCTTGCGCAACCGCCTAGTCGGCTCAAAGCAAGTGGCCGGACTTGCGCGCCTTTGTTGCAAGATAGGCGCGGTTATGGGCGGTTTCCCCAACCTTGAGCGGCACGCGTTCTGCCACGTGGATCCCCGATTTCTCCATCATCGCGATCTTGGCGGGGTTGTTCGTCAGCAGCCGCACTGAGGAGAACCCCATGGTCTCCAGTAGCGCGGCCCCGATTCGGAAATCGCGCTCGTCATCCTCGAAGCCGAGACGGTGATTGGCCTCGACAGTGTCGAAGCCCTGATCCTGAAGGGAATAGGCACGCATTTTGTTCGCGAGGCCGATCCCGCGCCCTTCCTGGTTGAGATAGAGCAGAACGCCTGCGCCTTCGGCGCCCATCTGTGCCAATGCGCCCCGTAGCTGCGGCCCGCAATCGCACTTGAGCGAGCCCATGAGATCACCCGTGAAACAGGCGGAGTGCAGCCGGGTCAACACGGGCGCGTCGCGCGATGGTTGGCCGATTTCTATGGCGTAATGTTCCTCTGCGCCATCTTCCGGGCGGAATATGTGGAGCCGCCCGGCCTCGGACACCTCCAGGGGCAGGCGTGCCGCTGTCACGGGGTGCAGTGGGCTGGCAGCCTCCAAAAGCGGTGCGGCACGCGTCTGGTCGATCACCGTCAACCCGTTGGTGGCGGCGAAACCGGGGGCATCGGCGAGCGGCAGCACAAGCACGGCCGGTAAAAGGCGGGCTGTCTTGGCAAGGTGCAGCGCAAGCCTGTGGAGCGTGGCGTCGCCGTCCCTTTGGGCCACGAGCGGTCCTTTCATCGGCTGCCTGAGGTCGTATGCCGGGTCGGCAACGCCGCAAAGCCACGGAAGGGTCGCGTCGGGTGGCAACTCGACACGGGCCAGATCACCATCGTAGGGGCGCGCCTTGAGCGTTTCGGCCCGGCGCGCGGTAATGGCGAGAACAGGTCGGCCGTCAAGGGCAAGAACATCCGCAAGGCGCTGCGTATCGAGTGTTTCCGCTGCCAGCGTGAGCGCGCCGCCGGTTGGCGAGGTCAGCGCCACGGGTACCCCCATGCGCAGGTCGGCGCGGGCGCGTGCGAGCATTTCGGTGATATCAGGTGCGAAACTCATGTTAGACCGGATATAGCTTTATTTCCGCGCTTTACAGCCCTTTGTAACGCATTGAAACAATCGCTCGCACGTGGACACTTGGGCGTGAAAGGGCTGTTGCATGGCTTGCCCTCGGCATCCGGCGGTCACATTGTCCGGGCAAACGCATCCGGGAGGGTAAAATGGGACAACTCAAGAAAATTCTGCTTGTAGATGATGATGACGATCTGCGCGAGGCGCTGAGCGAACAACTCGTCATGACCGAGGATTTCGACGTTTTCGAAGCCGCCAACGGCAGCGAGGCGATGGCGCGGGCAAAGGACGGTGTCTATGACCTCGTGATCCTCGATGTCGGCTTGCCCGACACGGATGGGCGGGAACTTTGCCGGCTGATGCGCAAGCAGGGCGTCAAGGCGCCTATCGTTATGCTGACCGGACATGACAGTGATGCCGACACCATCCTAGGTCTGGATGCCGGCGCAAATGATTATGTCAGCAAGCCTTTCAAGTTTCCTGTTCTGCTGGCACGTATCCGGGCGCAGTTGCGTCAGCACGAACAATCGGAGGACGCGGTTTTTCAACTGGGGCCGTATACATTCAAACCCGCGATGAAGGTCCTCGAGGGTGACGACAAGCGGAAGATCCGCTTGACCGAAAAAGAAACGAATATCCTAAAGTTTCTTTATCGCTCGACGGAGGGTGTCGTCGCGCGCGATGTTCTCCTCCACGAGGTCTGGGGCTACAATGCGGGCGTGACGACACACACGCTTGAGACGCATATTTACAGGCTGCGGCAAAAGATCGAACCCGATCCGTCGAACGCGCGGCTTCTGGTGACGGAAACGGGCGGGTACAGGTTGCTTGCCTGAGGCATCCTACCAATGGTTGATTCAGGTCAATGCCCCGTTTCGGGCTTACCGGTAGTTTTGACGAGGTCCCGTTGCATGTGCGGGTAGATCACGTGCCTCCCTGTTGGACTGGCCCCGGCGTCGCGCCGGGGCTTTTTTGTCTCGGGGTTGGCAAGGCCAGCAGGTTGCTTGCCAATAACCGTGGCTTGGGTCCCTGACGCCGCGAGCGCAAGTTTGACCCGCCGTGGCGATCCGAGGGCGGCACGTGATTTGCCGCGTTCTTGCCCCGCGGTACTGGACGCTGCCACGCATCGCCAGTAGGTCTGCCGCCGGAAAACAAAAGGTGTCTCAACATGTCCATCACCCTTGCAACGTGGAACATAAATTCGGTTCGACTGCGCGCGCCACTTGTCTGCAAGCTCTTGCAGGAGGAAGCCCCGGACATCGTCTGCTTGCAGGAGTGCAAGAGCCCGGTCGACAAGATTCCCGCCGGGATGTTCGAGCCTTATGGCTACCGCTACATGGTTGCGCGCGGTCAGAAGGGCTATAACGGCGTCGCGATCTTGTCGAAGTTGCCGCTGGAAGATGCAGGTGATATGGATTTTGCCGGGCTGGGGCACGCGCGGCACGTGGCGGCGCGGCTTGAGAACGGCGTGGTGATTCACAATTTCTACGTCCCGGCGGGGGGCGACAAGCCCGATCGCGAGGTCAACGAGAAGTTCGGCCAGAAGCTGGATTACTTGACCGAGATGCGTGACTGGTTCCGTGACGGGCGGCCGGAAAAGTCGATTCTGGTCGGCGATCTGAACATCGCGCCGCGCGAAGACGATGTTTGGTCCCACAAGCAGCTTCTGAGAGTCGTTAGCCACACCCCGATGGAGGTGGCCCATCTGGGCGATGCGCAGGAGGCGGGGGGATGGACGGACGTGACCCGTGCGGATATCCCGGATGGCCAGCTTTACAGCTGGTGGTCGTATCGCTCACCCGATTGGGACGCTGCCGACAAGGGCCGGCGACTTGATCACGTCTGGGCCAGCTCCGATCTGAAGAACGCCGCACATTCCAGCCGGGTATTGCGCGCGGCGCGGGGCTGGGAAAAGCCCAGCGACCACGCGCCCGTTTTCGCGACATTCGACTTTTGATTTCGACGTTCGGGATGCGGACCGGCCTTCGACTGAGGCGACGCCATGCCGGCCCGCCGCAGGGTACGAAATGTATCGCCTCTTGCAACATGCCTTCTGCTGGGCCATGTAAACGCCAAGTCGCAAGAGAACCCATTCCGGAGTGCCGCAAATGCTTGAACTTGGTGGCCAGACACCTGCTGCAACTGATCTGATCAAGGACGTGTCCGAGGCTGATTTCATGGCCGAAGTCGTCGAGGCCAGCCAGAACGTGCCGGTCATCGTCGACTTCTGGGCCCCTTGGTGCGGGCCTTGCAAAACGCTTGGTCCGGCGTTGGAGGAGGCCGTGAAGAAGGCCGGCGGCGCCGTCAGGATGGCCAAGGTCAATGTTGACGAGAACCAGATGATCGCCGGGCAGTTGCGGGTGCAGTCCATTCCCACTGTCTATGCCTTCTGGAAGGGTCAGCCCGTGGATGGGTTTCAAGGTGCCATCGCGCCGTCCGAGATCGACGGGTTCGTCAACCGCGTGATCGAGGCGGCGGGCGGTTCCGCCGGTGGTCAGGCGGGTGGTAGCCTCGACGAGGCGGTGACCGCTGCCGACGAGATGCTTGCACAGGGGGCGGCAACGGACGCTGCGCAGACCTTCGCGGCGATCCTGCAGGAGGACCCGAAGAACGCCGCCGCCTATGCGGGAATGGCCAAGGCCCATATTGCGATGGATGATCTGGAGCAGGCCGAGGCGATCATAAACGGTGCGCCGGCCGATATTTCGGAGGCGCCGGAACTGGAAGCCGCGCATGCGCAGCTTGAACTGGCGCGTCAGGCAGCCAACACGGGGCCGGTCGGCGAATTGCGCGCCAAGGTCGAGGCGGATCCCGATGATCATCAGGCGCGCTTCGATCTGGCATTGGCGTTGAGCGGGGCCGGAGAAACGGAGGAAGCCGTTGACCAGCTGCTCGAGCTTTTCAGGCGCGACCGCGAGTGGAACGACGGCGCCGCCAAGGAGCAGCTGTTCACGATTTTCGATGCGCTTAAGCCGAACGACCCGGTGGTTCTGAACGGGCGGCGGAAATTGAGCTCGATGATATTTGCCTGAGCCGCTATGCGGCCTAGGTCAAACCTATGATTAACCAAGCCGATCTGCCCGACACCATCCCGATTTTCCCATTGCCGGGCGCGTTGTTGCTGCCGCGGTCAAGATTGCCGCTGCACCTGTTCGAGCCGCGGTACCTTGCCATGCTGGACGATGCCCTCAAGACGAGCGAGCGCTTGGTCGGCATGATCCAGCCCAACGAGGTGCCGGGCCGAGGCGGCAACGGGCTTCATTCCATCGGGTGTGTCGGACGGGTCACCCAGTTCTCCGAGACCGAAGATAGCCGCTACATGATCACCCTGACGGGAATATCGCGCTTCCGCCTTGTCGAGGAAGTAAATGGTTTCACGCCGTATCGACGCGCGAAGGTGTCGTGGAACGGATTCGAACGCGATCTGGGCCCGCCGGATGCGGACCCGCGCTTCGACCGGGCTGGTTTTCTGAAGCTTCTGGAACGGTATTTCCAGATCAGGGAACTGGAAACCGACTGGGACTCTCTGAAAGAAGCCGATGACGAACTTCTTGTGAATTCTCTGGCCATGTTGCTGGGTTTTGAACCTGAGGACAAGCAGGCATTGCTGGAGGCGCCGTCGCTCAGCACGCGGCGGGAGACATTGGTGACACTGCTAGAATTCGCTCTTCGCGGGGGCGATAACGACGAGATGATCCAATGAGTGACCCATCACACGATGACCGGGTCGCGGATGCAGAACAGGACCAAGCCGCGCCGGCCTTCGATCGCCGCATGCTCGAGGCGCTTGTCTGTCCGCAGACGCAACGCGGGCTGGAATATGATGCCGACGCGCAGGAATTGATCAGCCGGTCGGCCCATCTGGCTTTTCCAATTCGCCACGGCATTCCCGTGATGCTTGTCGACGAGGCTCGGCCGCTAGATGATTGACTGCCGTCAATCAGCACGTGAAGCTTTAACCTTGAAATTGACGGTTACGGAAAATCCGAGGGTGCTTGGGTCCTTGGTGTCCATGCCTATTCCGAAATCGCGCCTGTCTACGGTGACACTGCCTTCGGCGGTAGCCATCTGATCTTTGATGTCTAGCGTGAAAGTCAGGTCCAGCGGTATCGACCGATCCTTGATCGTCAGCGACCCCCGTGCGACGTGCTTTTTTTCACCCGAGAAGATGTCGCCCGTGAATGTCGCCGTGGGGTGCGACTCGGCGGCGAGGAAATCGGCGCCCATCGCCTGGTCCGTGACCGAGCCCAACTCGAGAGACGGGACCGCAATGGTGACGGTGACGTCACCGTGTCGGCCATTGCTGTCCGGCGATTCCGCATAGGTGATGTCGGCCGTCCATTCATTGAACTGCCCTGTGACCGTCGAGCCCATTTGCATGACTTCGATCGTTAGCGTGCCGCTTTGAACCTTCCAGTCGCTTTCGACGGCTTGGAGGCGTGTCGAGCGCAGTGTTTGTTCCGGCGGGGCGAACCATCCGAGCATGGCGCCGCCTCCAAGAGCCGCGGCCCAGATCGCAAGTGCCGTCAAAAACGGGAGTACATGGTTCGGTTGCCGGTCCGATGGCATGCCATCGAGACGGCCGGGCAGCATCCGCCGCAACGTCGCGTCGCCGTCAACAAAATGATGCTTCATCGCACCCGCGATATGCAGGGTTATCGCACCCAGAAGGACCCATTGCAGGATGTAATGCAACGCTGCGGCCACCTCCGACACCATCTGGTTTCGCGGTACGAATGGCAGCGTCTGACCGAACGGCCACCATATCGGCGCGAAGCCTGTGGTTGCGGCATGGTGCACCCAGCCTGTCAGGGGGACGGCCAAAAGCGAGCCGTACAGCAGCCAGTGCACGGTCTCGGCAGCCCACGCCTCAAGCGTGTTGTCGCCATTCAGAAGCCCGGGCTTGCGCTGGCCGAAAGCCCAAAGAATACGCGCTAGCGCAACGAGAAAGATCGAAACGCCGATGGTTTTGTGAAGCGAGAACAGGAGCGCGGCACGGTCGACTGTCGATTGTGACACATCCGTGGACGCGTCGGATATCTGGTGTGCGAGGTCGCTGGCAATCAGACCCAATGGAAAAGCCGTAAAAATCAGCAACGCCGTGAGCCAATGGAAAAGCTTTGTGATCGCCCCGTAAGAGGCGGCGGTGTTGGTAATTGCCATACAGCTTTTTCCTTGAGTTGCCACCGCAATTTTTAGAGCTATTCCGGCAGGACTCAAGCCGGGTGCGTGCACGCTGGGTGTGCAGCGGTGCGAAGGCCAGTTGCCTTGGGCCGCGTGGCAGGCTATCGGAACACTGCTAAAGCCACAGGCGCGGAGGGGGACACTCCAAATGACACGAGCATTCGTTTTTCCCGGCCAGGGAGCACAGACAGTTGGAATGGGCCGGGCAATGGCGGAAACCTATCCGGCGGCGCGGGCCGTGTTCGACGAGGTCGATGCCGCGCTCGGCGAAAATTTGAGCGCGCTGATCTGGGATGGCGCGCAAGACGAGCTGACACTGACGCAGAACGCACAGCCGGCGCTGATGGCGACATCGCTTGCGGCGATGCGCGCCCTGGAGGCCGAGGGTGTTGAAATCGACGCGGCATCATTGGTCGCCGGGCATTCTCTTGGCGAGTATTCGGCCCTTGCTGCTGCTGGCGCTCTTGACGTGGGAGATTGCGCGCGCCTGTTGCGGACGCGTGGCGAAGCCATGCAGAAGGCCGTCCCGGTCGGTGAGGGCGCGATGGCCGCGATCTTGGGACTCGATTTGGAAATCGTCGGCGAGATCGCGGCAAAAGCGGCCGAGAGTGAGGTTTGCGCCGCGGCCAATGACAATGACCCGGGGCAGGTCGTGGTGTCCGGTCATCGGGCGGCCGTTGAGCGCGCCGTCGCGCTGGCCAAGGAGCGGGGCGCAAAACGCGCCATGTTGTTGCCGGTGAGCGCGCCGTTTCACTGTGCGCTAATGCAGCCCGCTGCCGAAGCGATGGAGGCGGCGCTTTCCGAGGTGAAGATCACGACACCCAAAGTGCCGTTGGTAAGTAACGTTCTCGCCGAGGCGGTAAGTGACCCTGACGAGATCCGCCGGCTGCTCGTCGCGCAGGTCACGGGCGCGGTCAGGTGGCGGGAATCGGTGCTTTACATGGCCAGACAAGGCGTGACCGAGAGCTGGGAACTCGGCGCGGGCAAGGCCCTGAGCGGCATGATCCGTCGCATAGCGCGGGATATTGTCGTGAAATCCGTCAGTACGCCCGACGACGTGGTCAAGGCGGCAGGCGAATCGGACAGTTAGGCCGACGCAGAAATATTATATTTTCCGGGCATCGGGGGGTTGAACGACACGCCCGGATAGAAAGGATGCACAACATGTTTGATCTGACGGGAAAGACGGCCCTTGTAACAGGCGCTTCCGGCGGTATCGGTGGGGCGATCGCGAGGACCTTGCACGAGGCGGGTGCGGCCGTGGGGCTGAGCGGCACCCGAACGGCGCCGCTGGAGGAGCTTGCCGCCGAGCTGGGTGACCGGTCTCACGTATTGCCCTGCGATCTGGGCGATGGCGCGGCCGTTGATGAATTGCCCAAGCGCGCGGCAGAGGTGATGGGCGGGCCTGACATCCTCGTCAACAATGCCGGGATAACGCGTGATCAGGTTTTCATGCGTATGTCCGACGACGATTGGCAGAGCGTGATCGATGTCAACCTGACCGCCACGATGCGCCTGTGCAGAGGCGTCATGCGGCCTATGATGAAAGCACGCTGGGGCCGGATCATCAACATCAGTTCGATCGTGGGCGCGACTGGCAATCCGGGGCAAGTCAACTACGCCGCCGCCAAGGCGGGGGTTGTCGGCATGACGAAATCAATCGCGGCCGAGGTGGCCACACGCGGGATCACGGCAAACGCGGTTGCCCCGGGTTTCATTGCCACCGCGATGACGGACAACCTGACTGACGATCAGAAAGACCGGATCAACGCGCAAATTCCTGCGGCGCGGATGGGCACCCCGGATGATGTTGCCGCTGCGGTGCTGTATCTCGCCAGCCCGGCGGCGAATTACGTGACGGGGGCCACGCTGCACGTCAATGGCGGTATGGCGATGTTGTGAAGGCGCACGTATGGTGCTGGCGGGCAGCAAGCCGGTCATGTCGGGTCTCGTCGAACATCTAGGCGCGAACGCACCGCGCGGCCTGCACGCAGGGCGCGCTGGCAGGCATATCAGGGTCGGGAAGTTTCCGGTCGTGACAGCAAATTACCGGGTTACAGTCGCCCGCAATGTGCCGGCTCGATCCGATGTCGAGCGCCGTTGCTGTCCCGGCCGGAAAACGTTTGCCAACGCCGCGCCATGTGCTATAGGCGGCGCTGATCGGCCGGGGCACCCCGGTTGCCCGCAGATACGGGGCATCAGAGAGCCGCCCGGAGGGGCAAAACCAAACCGCTTCCCGGCGGATGCAGGGGCGGACAAGCAGGCGGGGACGCCTGAGGAAACATGAGGATTATGACATGAGCGATATCGCAGACCGCGTGAAGAAGATCGTAGTGGAGCACCTGGGTGTCGAGGAAGACAAAGTGTCGGAAAAAGCGTCGTTCATTGACGATCTGGGTGCCGACAGTCTGGACACGGTCGAGCTTGTCATGGCCTTCGAGGAGGAGTTCGGCATCGAGATCCCCGACGATGCAGCAGAGAATATCCAGACGTTCGGCGACGCGGTGGAGTTCATCAACAAGGCGTCCTGATACGGTGGCAGTTCTGTCTTGGTGATACGAGGCCCCGCCGGACCGGCGGGGCCGTTTGTGATTCCGGCAGGGTTTGGCGCGGCGTTAAAGGGCATCATCATGACGATTTGGGACTACCGGGAATCAGCGATACAATGCACCCTGTACTGGCCCGGAAATTACCGGGGCCGGATCGAACGAAAGGCGCGGCTGTCATGATGATCTTCCCCACCCTTGAGCTATATAATGGCAAATGCGTGTCACTCACGCGTGGCCGGCTTGCAGAACCCGTGATCTGGCATGTCGATCCAGTCGAGACCGCCCGTGGTTTCGCCGAGGCGGGCGCACAGTGGATGCACGTGACCGATGTCAATGCGCTGGCAGGCGAAGGCACTAACAACGACTTGCTGGCCGAGATCATTCGTGCCGCCGGCATACCTGTGCAGCTCGGGGGGGGCTTTCGTTCGCGCGATGCGGTTGAGAACTGGATCGACCAGGGTGCCGGGCGGATCGTTATCGGAACCATGGCCGCGCATGACCCCGATCTTGTGGCGGAACTTGCCAAGTTGCACCCCGACCAGATCGTGCTTGCCGTCGATGTGTTTCAGGGCGCGGTCATGACCGAAGGCTGGCGCACCCGGAGCGCCTTTGCCGCCGAGGATTATGTGAAAGCCTTTGACGGAACACCGCTGGCGGGTATCATCGTGACGGATATCGATGCCGATATCGAGGATGGCGACGGCACGCTGGGCGTGATCTCGAGTGTCGCGTCGGCGACACGCCTGCCGGTGTTCGCAAGAGGAACGGTTCGTTCTCTCGATGACGTCGCGCGGCTCAAGTACGTGCCCAATATCGCCGGAACCCTGATCGGGCGGGCCTTGCTGGCGAAGAACGTGGATCTTGCCGAAGCGCTTGCGGTCGCCGAGGCAACACCAGAGCCAACGGCCGAGTTCCAGTAACCGCTGCTCTACGCAGGCAACCCCATGCTTGGTAACAGCGCTGTGCTCTTGCCCCCCGGGGGCAAGGCAGGGTAAGAGCGGCGGACGAGGAAGAACTGAAAGGGCAGCAACATGCGTCGTGTCGTCGTCACGGGTCTGGGCCTGGTCACACCGCTTGCGTCGGGGGTTGAGAAAAGCTGGAAGCGCCTGCTCGATGGTCAGTCCGGCGCCGGACCGATCACGCGCTTTGACCCGGTGAACGTTCAGACCAAGTACGCCTGCGAGGTCCCGTTGGGCGATGGCGAGGATGGCACGTTCAATGCTGATCACCACATGGCTCCCAAGGAGCGCCGCAAGGTTGATGATTTCATCCTGTACGGTCTTGCCGCGGCCGATCAGGCTGTTTCCGATGCGGGCTGGACTCCGGAAGATGAGGAAAGCCTCCTGCGGACCGGCGTTCTGATCGGTTCGGGGATCGGCGGCCTGCGCTCGATCGAGGAAACGACCCTGACCATTCGCGACAAGGGCGTCAGGCGCGTATCACCCTTTTTCATCCCCGGTGCCCTGATAAACCTGACCAGCGGCCAGGTCGGCATACGCTATGGGTTCAAGGGGCCGAACCACTCGGTCGTGACCGCCTGCTCGACGGGCGCTCATGCAATCGGTGACGCGGCCCGGCTGATCAAGTACGGCGACGCCGAGGTTATGGTTGCGGGCGGGGCCGAAGCCGCGATCTGCGAAATCGGGATCGCCGGTTTCAATGCCTGCAAGGCACTTTCCATTAAGTGGAGCGATAATCCGGAGGCCGCCAGCCGCCCCTATGACGAGGCACGTGACGGTTTTGTCATGGGCGAGGGCGCCGGGGTCGTCGTGCTTGAGGAATACGAACATGCCAAGGCGCGGGGCGCGAAAATCTACGCCGAGGTTCTCGGGTATGGTCTGAGTGGCGACGCCTACCATATCACGGCCCCGAGCGAGGATGGCGACGGCGGCTTCCGGGCGATGCAGGCTGCCCTGCGTGATGCCGGGCTTGCGCCGTCCGAGGTTGATTACATCAATGCGCACGGCACCTCGACGATGGCCGATACGATCGAATTGCAGGCCGTCGAGCGCCTTATGGGCGAGGCGGCCGACAAGGCCACGATGAGTTCGACGAAATCCGCAACGGGGCATTTGCTGGGCGCCGCGGGTGCCATCGAGGGGATATTCTCGATCCTCGCAATTCGCGATCAGGTCGTTCCGCCAACCATCAATCTTGATGATCCGGCGGTGGAAACGCCGCTGGACCTTGCCCCCAATGCGAGGCGTGAGCGTGAGGTCAATGTCGCCCTTTCGAACAGTTTCGGCTTCGGGGGTACGAACGCGTCGGTCTGTTTCGGGAAACCGCGCTGATGTGGCGACATATCGCCTCGAACGCGCTGACACTTCTTGCCGTCGTGATCTTCCTGCTCGGCGGCGTGATCCTTTGGGGGCAGCGCGAGTACAATGCGGCCGGGCCGCTGGACGAGGCGATCTGCTTGCGCGTGCCCCCGGGTAGCACAATGCGCGGCGTGTCCCGTGACCTGCTGGCTGACGGAGCAATAACGAGCGCACCGATCTTTCGTATCGCAGCCGACTATACTGACCGGGACCGCGCCTTGAAGGCCGGCAGCTGGTTGATCCCGCAGCGCGCCAGCATGAGCGAGATCACGGACATCATCACGCGTGGCGGGGCCAGCACCTGCGGCACAGAGGTTGTGTTCCGCATAGGCGTGGCCAGTACCGGCGTGCAGGTGCGCGAGCTGGACCCGGCGACAAGTGCCTATGTCGAAACAGCGGATTTCGACCTTGCCGCCGCGGACATTCCCCCCAGTTATGAAACGGTTCGCGAGAAGCGTGATACACGCTACCGAATTGCCGTCGCTGAAGGCGTGACAAGCTGGCAGATCGTCGATGCGCTTCGCAAGCTCGATGTTCTGCAGGGGCCGATTACGGACATTCCACCGGAGGGCATGCTGGCCCCTGACAGCTACGAAGTTCCGGACGGCGCCGAGCGCGTTGAGTTGCTGGCGGAGATGAAGGCGCGGCAAGAGGAACGTATCGCCGCGGCATGGCGTGATCGCGATGAAGACCTGCCGCTGGAGACCCCCGAGGACGCTTTGATCCTTGCCTCGATCATCGAGAAGGAAACAGGTGTCGCCGCTGAAAGGCGCCAGGTCGCCAGCGTTTTCGTAAATCGGCTTCGCCGGGGGATGCGTCTGCAGACCGATCCAACTGTCATCTACGGTATCACCGAGGGTGAAGGCGTGCTTGGGCGCGGGTTGCGTCAGAGCGAACTGCGCCGGGCGACACCATGGAACACGTACGTGATCGAAGGACTGCCGCCGACACCGATCGCGAATCCCGGCCGGGAAAGTCTCAAAGCGGCGGTTAATCCTGATGAAACCGATTATGTTTTCTTTGTCGCTGATGGCACCGGCGGGCATGCCTTTGCCGAAACCTTGGCCGAGCATAACCGCAACGTGGCGCGCTGGCGTGAGATCGAGGCGGAGCGACGGTCGGATTGAGACGCGTGGGATATCATCCATGACGTGAAACGCGCCGGTGTGAGGGTTAAAAAAGTCTCACAATCGCGCACGGTTACACGGTGCCGTCAAGCCAATCGAACTTGACGCATCGTACGGTTTCACCTATAAGTTGTGGCATGCTGGAAAAATGGGTGAGCGGCTCCGGGCGATGGTCCGGGGCCGCTTTTCGTTTGTTCGCGCGGGGGCAGACACAACGCATGAGGCATGAGCACGCATGGTTTTGATCACGTCCGAGGAAAACCCGACAAGGTTGACGACCTCGATCGACGCGCTGGCCCGTCAATTGGCGGAAATGCGCGAGGAGCTCGAAGAGCGGTACAAACAGATCAGGGCAGGGAATTTCAGCGGACTGGAGGACTCGCAAACGGCCGTTGCCGATATCCGTCAATGGCTGCGAATCGCATTGGAAGCGGAGGTACAGCTTGAAAAACGCAGGAAACAGGAACAAGGCCTCGCAGGGGGATACGGGATCGATTTCGACGCAGCGCGGGCTGAAGTCGGGTGCCGCCTGGATCGTCTCAGAAGGTCAAGATGCCCAGGACGCGTTCATCGAAGGGTTGAGTGAGGGGGAATTGCTGGCGCTGCCTTACCTTTTTGAATTCTGGGCGCTGGATCACCAACTGCCGCCGGATAATGATTGGAAGACTTGGATCATCATGGGGGGCCGCGGCGCGGGCAAGACCCGCGCAGGTGCCGAATGGGTCCGCGCGCAAGTCGAGGGCGCGCGACCGCTGGACCCGGGTAAATGCCAGCGCATCGCGCTGGTTGGCGAGACCATCGACCAAGTCAGGGAAGTGATGGTTTTCGGCGAAAGCGGGATCATGGCCTGTACGCCGCCGGACCGGCGGCCCGAATGGCAGGCGGGACGCAAAAGGCTGCTCTGGCCGAATGGAGCGGTTGCGCAGGTTTTCTCTGCGCATGATCCCGAGGGCCTTCGCGGCCCGCAATTCGATGGGGCGTGGGTCGATGAACTTGCCAAGTGGAAACGCGCTCGAGAGACATGGGACATGCTGCAGTTCGGGCTGAGGCTTGGTGACGATCCACGCTGCTGTGTCACCACGACCCCGCGCAACGTGGGAGTGCTCAAGGACCTGCTCGGACGTGCTTCTACTGTTGTGACGAGTGCCCCGACGGAGGCCAATTCCGCCTATCTGGCGCAATCCTTCTTGGACGAGGTGCGCGCGCGCTATGCCGGCACGCGGTTGGGACGGCAGGAACTGGACGGTGTTCTGATCGACGAGGCGGACGGCGCCCTATGGACGCCCAAGGGGCTGGAAGCGGCGTCCGTGACCGACGTGCCGTCGCTTGACCGCGTCGTCGTGGCACTGGACCCGCCCGTGACAGGTAACGCGGCGTCCGATGAATGCGGGATCGTGGTGGCTGGCGCCGTCACACGTGGCGCCGTTCAGGATTGGCGCGCATTCGTTCTGGCCGATGAAAGCGTTGCCGCGGCAACCCCGGCCGCATGGGCCGAGGCAGCCATGCGAGCGATGGAGCGCTTCGGTGCCGAACGGCTGGTCGCCGAAGTCAACCAGGGCGGGGATCTGGTGGAACAGGTGATACGTCAGGTCGATCCGCTTGTGCCGATAAAAACCGTCCATGCCAGTCGCGGCAAGGTAGCGCGGGCTGAACCCGTTGCCGCGCTATACGAACAAGGGCGCGCGCATCATGTCAGGGGGCTTGCCGATCTGGAGGACCAGATGTGCGCGATGACCTCGCAGGGCTATGAAGGAAAGGGAAGCCCGGACCGTGTTGACGCTCTCGTATGGGCCTTGCACGAATTGATCATCGCACCGGCCGCCAGATGGCGCCGACCTCAGGTGCGCGCAATCTGAAAACACGGCACCGGCATGCGCGGTTGATGCCACAATCAGCCGCCCTTCGGATGGCAACACCGTTGTCGCGTCCCGAAACGAAGCCTCAAAAGCAATTCAGTGGACAGCGCTCTGCTTCCGCTCATCGCAGCGCGCGGTCCACTAAAAACTTCGTAAACCTTTGCGGTTGTGATGTGTCCAGACGCGGGGCGCAAGCCCGGCAGGACTGAGGCAGACCCAAGGAGACCCCCAGAAATGATTTTGGACTTCTTCCGGCAGGGCGCGGCGGCCCGCGAAGTGCCAGAGCAGAAGGCGAGTGCCACCGGGCCGGTGATGGCGTGGGCGAGTGCGGGCAGGGTCGCATGGAGCCCGCGCGACACCGTAAGCCTGACGCGTACCGGTTTCGCCGGCAACCCGGTCGGTTTTCGCTGCGTTAAGTTGGTCGCAGAAGCGGCCGCCGCGCTCCCGCTGGTTTTGCAGGACGGGACGCAGCGCTTTTCGGATCATCCCGTTCTTAAGGTTTTCAAAGCGCCGAACCCGGCGCAGGGTCGGGCTGAATTGTTGGAGGCTCTTTATGGCCAGATGCTTCTGACTGGCAATGGGTACCTGGAGGCGGTTGCTGCGAACGAAGGCACCCCCGCTGAACTGCACGTGCTGCGGTCGGACAGGATGAGCGTGGTGCCCGGCGCCGATGGATGGCCGATGGCCTATGAATACAATGTTGGTGGCCGCAAACATCGTTTCGAGATTGGTGCTGGTCCGCCCGTGATCTGTCACCTGAAGAACTTCCACCCGCAGGACGATCACTATGGTTTTTCCCCGCTTCAGGCAGCGGCGCAGGCGTTGGACGTGCACAATGCGGCGTCTCGGTGGTCCAAGGCGTTGCTAGACAACGCGGCGCGTCCGTCCGGTGCGATCGTGTACAAGGGGGCCGAGGGGCAGGGCAGCCTGACGACGGACCAGTACGACCGGCTCGTGGGCGAGATGGAGGCGCACCACCAGGGTGCGCGCAATGCGGGGCGGCCGATGTTGCTGGAAGGTGGCCTTGACTGGAAGCCAATGGGTTTCAGCCCTTCGGACATGGAGTTTCAAAAAACCAAGGAGGCCGCGGCACGCGAGGTCGCGCTGGCCTTCGGCGTGCCGCCGATGCTGCTCGGCATACCGGGAGATGCGACATATGCAAATTATCAGGAGGCCAACCGTGCCTTCTACAGGTTGACGGTGCTGCCTCTGGCGTCACGCGTTGTTGCCAACGTGGCCGGTTGGCTCGCCGCGTTCACGGGCGAGACGCTGGAATTGAAGCCCGATCTGGACCAAGTGCCGGCACTTTCGGCGGAACGTGATGCGCAATGGCGACGTGTGACGAACGCGGATTTCCTGACCATGTCGGAAAAGCGGGTCCTTTTGGGCCTGCCCCCGGTCGAAGAGATTTCCAACGATGAGTGAGGAAGGCCTGCAGGCGCGTTACGGTTTCGAGGCTTTTGACTGTGCGCCGGCACTTCGACTGGAGGCACATGAGCGGGTTTCGCGCCTGCAGCACGACGCGCTGACGCAAAGGCTGGAGAAAATCGAGAAGGCCATGGACCGGCTCGAAAGGCGTCTGTGGCTGGCTGTTTACGGTGTCGTGGCGGCGATCCTGGCGCAGGCTTTTCAGCCGGTTCTTGCGACGTTGCCCTGACCAAGCGCCGGGTCGGAAACCTTGTCCGAACAAGAAGGATGAAACTGATGGAAGCTGATACTGGGCTGGAAACCAAGTTCTGCCAGTTCGACGATAACCCGCTCAGGGTCATCGATGGTGAGGTGATCAAAGGGTATGCCAGCCTTTTCGGGGCCACCGATCAGTGTGGCGATATCGTGGTGCGCGGGGCCTACGGCAGGTCGCTTGCGCAACTTGCTGCCGATGGACGGCGGGTCAAGATGCTCTGGCAGCACGACCCTGCCCAGCCGATCGGGATCTGGGACGAGGTTCGCGAGGATGGGCAGGGTCTCTACGTGAAAGGACGGCTGCTCGAAGGGGTGGACCGCGCGCGGGAGGCGGCAGCCCTGATCGCGGCCGGTGCCATCGACGGGCTGAGTATCGGCTACCGTACCGTTCGTGCCAGCAAGAATGACAAGGGCCGCAGGCTCTTGCAGGAACTGGAGCTGTGGGAAGTTTCGCTGGTGACGTTCCCGATGTTGCCCAGTGCGCGGGTGGGGGGCAAGGGTGCTGCCTGTCTGCATGAAGTGGCGGCGGCCCTGAGAGCCGCGCGCCGGGAAGTGGCGCGGGATGCGCGCCACTAGGATCAAACCAACTAACAGGACATTCGTGATGAGCAAGACCGAGGGTGAGCCCCGGACCGGAGAAGATCTGTCTCCGGTTGCGGACGTGAAATCGGCTGTGACGGACTTCATAGGCGAATTCAAAGGCTTTCGGGCCGACATGCAACAAAGACTTCAAAAGCAGGAAGAAAAGATGACGATGATCGAACACAAATCCACGGTACAGGCGAAACGTCCGTCACTGGCCGCCACACCCGAGCCCAATACGCCGCATCACAAGGCTTTCGATGCCTATCTTCGCACCGGGGATGATGATGGCCTGCGCGGTCTTGAGCTCGAGGGTAAGGCGCTGAACACCGCCGTGGCGGGAGATGGTGGGTATCTGGTCGATCCGCAGACGTCGGAGACGGTCAAGAGCACGCTGAGTGCCACCGCCTCGATCCGGGCCATCGCGAATGTCGTGCAGGTGGAGGCCACGAGTTTCGATGTTCTGGTTGACCACACGGATCTTGGGCATGGCTGGAGTACGGAAACCGGCAGCGTTAATGAGACCAGTACGCCCGTCATAGACCGTATCAGCATTCCGCTGCACGAGTTGAGCGCCCTGCCGAAGGCAAGCCAGCGCTTGCTGGATGACAGCGCCTTCGACGTCGAAACGTGGCTTGCCGGGCGCATCGCCGACAAGTTTGCCCGCGCCGAGGCGGCGGCCTTTGTCAGCGGCGATGGCGCCGACAAGCCGACCGGCTTCCTGACGCATCCGAGTGTCGACAACGATGTCTGGGCATGGGGCAATCTTGGCTACGTGCCGACGGGTGTTGATGGCGATCTTGGCGGTGCCGATCCGATCATCGATCTCGTCTATTCGCTGGGTGCCGCCTACCGCGCGAACGCGACGTTCGTGATGAACTCTAAGACAGCGGGCGCCGTGCGGAAGCTGAAGGATGCCGATGGCCGGTTTCTGTGGTCCGACGGTCTGGCCGCCGGAGAGCCCGCGCGGCTGATGGGATATCCGGTTCTGATCGGCGAGGACATGCCGGACATCGCCAGTGGCGCCGATGCCGTGGCCTTTGGTGATTTTGCCGCCGGCTACACGATTGCCGAGCGGCCCGACCTCCGCGTTCTGCGCGATCCATTCAGCGCGAAGCCTCATGTGCTGTTCTATGCAACCAAGCGGGTTGGCGGAGACGTGAGTGATTTCGCTGCAATCAAGCTGTTGAAGTTCGCCGTCTCGTAAGGGTGGCGGATAGGGCACGGAAGTGTCCAACGCCGCCGTGCCCTGGGCGCGCGCGTGGCCAATATGGTGTTGTCCAGCTGCTCCCCTCCGTGACGAGCAACGCCGGCGACCGCGCGCCCGAACTTACGGAGGGGACGAGATTTTTGGAGTGGCCTCATCATGTTGATCGAAGAAACCGCGGTTCCGTCGGCCGCACTTCCGCTGACCGAATTCAAGGCGCACCTGCGATTGGGAACCGGCTTTTCGGACAGCGATATCCAGGATCCGGTTCTGGAAAACTTTCTGCGTGCCGCGATTGCGGCGGTTGAGGGCCGTACCGGCAAGGTTCTGATTGCAAGAGACTTTGCCTGGTCGCTGAGCGAATGGCGGGATACCGGTGCCCAGACCCTGCCCGTTGCCCCGGTAAATTCGATCATTTCCCTCACCCTGCAGGACCCGCAAGGCGATGACGAGCTGATTTCGCCGGCTTTCTACCGGCTGGAACGCGATACACAGTGTCCGGTCATGCATGCCGTCGGCCCCGGCTTGCCCGCCATCCCCGTCGGCGGGCGCGCCGAGATCGTGTTCACGGCGGGCTATTCGCAGGACTGGGGCGGACTGCCGGGTGATCTGGCTCAGGCCGTCATGCTTCTCGCAGCACATTACCATGCCTATCGCGATGAAACCAAGCTTGGCGACGGGTGCATGCCTTTCGGCGTGTCGAGCTTGATCGAACGGTATCGGAAGGTCCGTTTGCTCGGCGGCGGGTGTGCGTGATGGGGCGCGTTGCACTCAACAGGCACCTGGTGCTGGAAACCCGGCAGCGGGTCGCGGACGGCGCCGGCGGTTTCGTGGAGACCTGGGTCGAGCTGGGACGGCTTTGGGCCGACCTGCGCGCCCGCACTGGGCGGCAGCGCGGGGGCGAGGGGGGCAGTGTGTCCACGACCGGTTACCGCGTGCTGGTGCGGGCGGCACCCTACGGCGCCCCCTCCCGGCCGGTACCCGGACAGAGGTTTCGCGACGGTGCAAGGCTTCTTCGGATCGAAGCCGTGGCGGAACATGACGATGCGGGACGCTTTCTTACCTGTTTCGCGGAAGAAGAGGTGGCGACATGACGTATGCAGTGGGCGCTGCCCTGCAGCAGGCCGTGTATCAGGCCCTTGTTGACAACAGCGCCGTGACGGCACTCGTGGGTGGTTCGGTCTATGATGCGTTGCCGCGCGGGTCTTTGCCCGACAGCTATGTGACGCTTGGCCCCGAGGACGTTCGGGCCGGCACGGATCGTACAGGCGCGGGCGCATGGCATCGCCTGACAGTTTCGGTCGTTTCCGGCAAGGCAGGCTTTCATCATGCCAAGAAGATAGCGGCGGCCGTGAGCGACGCGCTGATCGGCGCCGACATGACGCTGGAGCGAGGCCGTTTGACCGGGCTTCATTTTTACCGCGCGCGGGCCAGGCGCGAAGGTACGGGGGATGTGCGCCGCATCGACCTGACCTTTCGGGCACGCGTTGACGACACCCCCTAATTCACTGAAATCGGAGCAAGAAGCATGGCAGTTCAGAACGGCAAGGACCTGCTGGTCAAGATCGACCTGACCGGGGATGGCAATTTCCAGACAGTGGCGGGGCTGCGGGCAACGCGGGTGAGCTTCAACGCCGAAAGCGTGGATGTCACCAGCCTTGAAAGTCAGGGCGGGTGGCGTGAACTGCTCGCCGGGGCCGGCGTTAAATCGGCCGCGATCAGCGGATCGGGCATTTTCCGGGACATGGCCAGCGATGAACGCGTACGGCAAATATTCTTCGATGGCGTAATGCCGGATTTCCAGGTGGTGATCCCCGACTTTGGCACCGTCGAAGGCCCGTTCCAGGTCGCGGCCATCGAATATGCCGGCACACATGATGGCGAAGCCACTTATGAATTGTCGCTCGCGTCGGCCGGGCGCCTGACATTCACGGCTGTCTGACCCATGGCCAATCCATGGACAGGTGAAGTTGCGTTGGTGATCGACGGTGAACGGCACGTCCTGAAACTGACGCTCGGAGCGCTGGCAGAACTGGAGGGCAGGTTGGAAACAGGAACGCTCGTCGAGCTCGTGGAACGGTTCGAGAGCGGGGCCTTCTCCAGCCGTGATGTGCTGGCGCTGATCGTGGCCGGCCTGCGCGGTGGCGGGTGGCAGGGACGTATCGCCGACTTGACGACTGCCGAGATCGAGGGCGGCCCGGTTGGCGCCGCGCGAACGGCGGCCGCGTTGCTGGCCCACGCGTTCAATGTGCCGGATGCGCAATGAAGGATGGCTTTGACTGGCCGTCGCTGATGCGCGCGGGAATGCAGGGCTTGCGCCTGACACCGCGCGAATTCTGGGCGCTGACGCCCGCGGAACTGCGGGTCATGCTGGGCCATGGGCGCGGTTCCGCACCATTGGCGCGGCAAAGGCTGGATGAGCTTCTGCAAGCCTATCCTGACAAGATCGGAGCGACGAAAGATGGATGATTTGGACCAGCTCGACGAGCTTGGCGTGGAACTAGCCGAACTGGACGAGACGCTGGAAAACACGGGCGGGATGGCGGCGGCCTTCAACGCCGAGCTGACACGGGTTCGTGGTAGCCTCGAGGAGACCGGCAAGGATGTTCGCACCCTCGAGCGCGGCCTGAGCCGTGGCTTGAAACGCGCGATCAAAGGGGCAGTCATTGACGGTGACAGCCTGTCGGATTCACTGCACGGCTTGGCCAACACGATGATCAACACGGCGTTCAACGCCGCGGTCCGCCCGGTCACAGACCACATGGGCAGCATGGTGGCGCAAGGTCTGGGCGATGCCGTCGGCGGTCTGCTGCCCTTTGAAAAAGGGGCGAGTTTCGCTCAGGGGCGGGTGCAGCCCTTTGCGTCGGGCGGCGTCGTGACGGGGCCCGTTGCCTTTCCGATGCGCGGGGGCACCGGTTTGATGGGCGAGGCCGGGCCGGAGGCGATCATGCCCTTGGCCCGTGGGCCTGATGGCCGCTTGGGTGTTCAATCACGCGGTGGCGGCCATGTCCGCGTGGTGATGAACATCTCCACCCCAGATGTCGAGGGATTTCGTCGCAGCCAGGGACAGGTCGCCGCGCAGCTTGGCCGGGCCATCAGCCGCGGCGATCGTAACCGCTGAAGGATAGGAGGCTCGAATGGATTTTCACGAGGTACGCTTTCCGGCAAGCCTGAGCTTCGGCTCGGTCGGCGGGCCCGAGCGCCTGACCGATGTTGTCACGCTGAGCAACGGGTACGAGGAACGCAACACCCCATGGGCGCATTCGCGCCGGCGCTATGATGCGGGCGTGGCGATGCGTTCGCTGGACGACATCGAAACGCTGATCGCGTTCTTCGAAGCACGCCGCGGGCAACTGTTCGGGTTCCGCTGGAAGGACTGGACCGATTTCAAGTCAGGGGCGGCGCGGGCAGAACCGTCCTATCGCGATCAGGTCATCGCGACAGGCGACGACCGGACAGTCAGTTTCCAACTGGTGAAGAATTACAGGTCCGGCGGACAGACATACCGGCGCCCGATCCGCAAGCCCGTTGCGGGCACGGTCAGGCTGGGCCTGTCCAACGAAGAACAGAAGGAAGGCGTGCATTACGAAGTCGACCTTGGCACGGGGATCGTGACGTTTGCCCATCCGCCGAACACGGGCGTCGAAATAACCGCCGGTTACGAATTCGACGTTCCCGTGAGGTTCGACACCGACCGAATCCAGACCAGTTTGGCAAGTTTTCAGGCCGGAGATGTTCCAAACGTCCCTGTGGTGGAGATCCGCGCATGAGCGACCTTGATGAGACCCTCAAAACCCATCTGGAAACCGGTATCACCACGACATGTCGATGCTGGGCGGTCACGCGTACCGATGGCCGGATCATGGGCTTCACCGACCACGACCGGGACCTCGCGTTCGATGGCATCACGTTTCAAGCCGGCACGGGGTTGAGCGCGCTGGCCGTACAGCAGACAACCGGCCTGTCGGTTGACAATACGGAAGCTCTCGGGGCGCTGATCGACGCGGCGATCACCGAGGCGGACATAGAAGCGGGCCGTTTCGACGGCGCCGAGATACGCGCGTGGTTGGTCAACTGGCAGGATGTGGCCGCGCGTCACTTGCAGTTTCGTGGCACTATCGGGGAAATAAGGCGCGGCGGCGGTGCCTTCCGGGCGGAGCTGCGCGGCTTGACCGAGAAGCTCAACGTGCCTCTGGGACGCGTTTATCAGAAGCCGTGCAGCGCGGTCCTTGGCGACGGCGCTTGCCGGTTCGACCTCGATACGCCGGGGTACAGTATCGAGCTTCCGGTTCAGCAGGTCGCCGATCGCCGCGTTTTCCGCTTCGACGCGCTGGACGGCTTTACGGACGGATGGTTCCGTCATGGCATGCTGCGGATGAAAAGCGGCGCCGCCGAGAGCTTGCGCGCCCTGATCAAGCGGGATCGGATGGAAGAGCACGCGCGGGTCATCGAACTCTGGCACCCGTTGAGGGCGGCGGTGGTCCCCGGGGACCTGCTGCGGCTGGAAGCCGGGTGCGACAAGCGTTTCGAAACCTGTCGGCTTAAATTCAACAACGCGATCAATCATCAGGGTTTTCCGGATATTCCCGGAGATGACTGGATCATCACGGATCCCGGCAAGACGGGGGCTCTGGATGGCGGGAGCCGCAGGTCATGAGCATCGACGGACATGCGATCGTTCGCGAGGCACGTGGCTGGATCGGGACGCCCTATTGCCATCAAGCGAGCTGCAAGGGCGCCGGAACGGATTGCCTCGGGCTGCTGCGCGGGATCTGGCGCGAGCTCATGGGCGCGGAACCCGAAATGCCGCCCGCCTATTCTATGGACTGGGGTGAGCTGAGAGTCGATGAAGTCTTGTGGCGCGCCGCCGCGCGCCATCTGCGAGGAAAAACGCTGACCGCAGAGGCGCCCGGCGACATCCTGCTGTTCCGCATGCGCAGCGGCGCGGTCGCCAAGCATCTTGGCGTTGCGGCCCGGTTGGGTGCCGATGCCAGCTTCATTCACGCTTATTCCGGACACGCGGTGCTGGAAAGCCCGCTGAGCGCGCCGTGGCGTCGCCGCATCGTGGCCCGGTTCGAATTTCCAAGGGAGTGATCGGCAATGGCGACAATTCTTCTCTCCGCGGCCGGAGCGGCGATCGGGGGTACGATGGGCGGTACCGTTCTGGGGCTTTCCTCGGCCGTGGCCGGTCGTTTTGCCGGTGCCGTGATCGGCAGGTCCATTGATCAGCGTCTGCTCGGCCAAGGCTCGGACGTGGTCGAGACGGGGCGGGCGGACCGGTTGCGCCTCACCGGGGCCGGTGAGGGCGACCCCGTCGCGCAGGTGTACGGACGGATGCGGGTCGCCGGCCAGATCATCTGGGCAACCGAGTTTCGCGAAGAAGTGACAGTGCGTGGCGGCAGCGGCAAGGGCGGGCGCTCGGCCGAACCCGAAAGACGCGAGATCACGTACTCGGTCAGCCTAGGCGTCGCGCTTTGCGAGGGCGAGATCACCCATGTCGGCCGCGTGTGGGCGGACGGCACGGAGATCGCGCGCGACAGCCTGACCATGCAGGTGTACCGCGGGACCGCGGACCAGACGCCCGACCCCAAGATGGAGGCCGTGGAAGGCGCCGGTCAGGTGCCGGCCTATCGCGGCACGGCCTACGTGGTGATCGAGGATCTCGGGCTCGGGCGGTTCGGCAACCGTGTGCCCCAGCTCACCTTCGAGGTCTGCCGGCCCGCCCAACCGGATCAGGCAGGCGCCGAAATGGATCCCGCGCACGCGGTAACCGGGGTGGCGATGTTGCCCGGCAGTGGCGAATATACCTTGGCCACCACCCCGGTAACGATGGATTTCGGTCCGGGTTCGGGACGGTTCGCGAATGTGAATTCGCCGTCGGGCAAGGCCGATTTCACGACCTCGGTGGAGTCGTTGCTGGGTGAATTGCCACGATGCCGGGGCACGTCCCTGATCGTCAGCTGGTTCGGTGACGATCTGCGCTGCGATCAGGCAACGATCCGGCCCAAGCCGGAACAGCAGGAATTCGAAAGCGCCAACATGCCCTGGGAAGTTTCGGGCGTGACCCGGCAATCGGCGCAGCCCGTCGCACAGGATGCCGAGGGACGGCCGGTGTACGGTGGCACGCCCGCCGATGCTGCCGTGATCGAAGCGATCCTCGGCTTGCAACAGGCCGGGCAGGACGTCATGGTCTATCCGTTCATCCTCATGGAGCAGATGCGCGGCAACGGCTTGCCCGATCCGTGGAGCGACGCCGAGGATCAACCCGTTCTGCCGTGGCGTGGCCGGATCACGACATCGGTCGCGCCGGGCCGGCCGGCAAGCCCGGACGGCACCGCCGCGGCGGTGGCCGAGGTAACGGCGTTTTTCGGGACAGCACGCGCCACCGATTTCTCGATCGTTCCGGTCGACGCCGTCGAGCCCGACGAAACCGAGGAAAGCGACGCCTTGTCGCTACTGAGCTACGGCGGCGTGACCAAGCGCAGTCCCGTGTCGTACCACGGGCCGGAGGAATGGAGCTATCGCCGGTTCATCCTCCATCAGGCGGCACTTTGCGCTGCGGCAGGGGGTGTGGAAAGCTTCTGCATCGGGTCCGAGATGCGCAGCCTCACGCAGATCCGCGGGCCCGCCAACAGTTTTCCGGCCGTCGATCAGTTGATAGACCTTGCCGCGGAGGTCCGCACGATACTGGGCCCCGAGGTCAAGATCAGCTATGCTGCCGACTGGTCGGAGTATTTCGGATATAAGCCGGGCAATGGTGACAGGTTCTTTCACCTCGATCCCCTCTGGGCGGACGCGAACATCGATTTCATCGGTATCGACAACTACATGCCGCTTTCCGATTGGCGCGACGGCCCGAAACATGCCGACTCCCGCTGGGGCGAGATTTACGAGCTGGGCTATCTTCAGTCGAACATCGAGGGCGGCGAGGGCTACGACTGGTACTACCCGACCCCCGAGGCACGCGCGGCGCAGCGCCGTGAGCCCATTACCGATGTGGCACACGGTGAGCCGTGGATCTGGCGGTACAAGGATATTCGCAACTGGTGGAGGCACGCGCACCACGATCGTGTCAACGGGGAGCGCCAGGGCACGCCCACGCCATGGGTGCCGCAGTCAAAACCCGTGCGCTTTACCGAATACGGATGCGCGGCGATCGACAAGGGCACCAACCAGCCCAACAAGTTCCTCGACCCGAAATCTTCGGAATCGCGCCTGCCGCATCATTCGAGCGGGCAGCGCGACGAGCTGATCCAGCTTCAGTATCTGCGCGCGATGGCGGGTTACTGGCGTGATCCGGCGAAAAACCCCGTTTCCGAGGAATACGGCGGACCCATGATCGACATGGAACATGCCCATGTCTGGGCATGGGATGCACGGCCTTATCCGTTTTTCCCGTTGAACCGTCAGTTGTGGACGGACGCCGAGAACTACGCGCGCGGCCACTGGATCACGGGGCGGGCATCAGGGCGCACGCTGGCCTCGGTCATCGACGAGATAACGGCCCGCGCCGGGCTCGCCGCGCGGGACACCGCACGGCTGCACGGCTACATGCGCGGCTATCTGGTGGAGGAAATCGGCGAAGCACGCAATACGTTGCAGCCGTTGTCGCTGCGCTACGCGTTCGACGCTGTCGATCGCGACGGTTTCCTGCGTTTCGTCCCGCGCGGTGGCGAAGAACACCGCCGGTTGGACCCCGAGCACCTCGTTCGCCATCCCGAGCTTGACGGGACAGTCGAGCAATCGCGCGGCAACCCCGCCGACCTTGCCGGGCGTGTTCGGTTGCGCTTTGTCGAGGCTGACGGTGATTTCGAGGTCATCGCCGAGGAAGCTATCCTTCCCGACGATGAAACCCATGCGGTGTCCACCTCGGAAATGCCGCTGGCCATGACGCGCGCCGAGGGCCGTCAAACGGTTGAGCGGTGGCTTTCCGAGTCGCGTATCGCGACGGATGGGGTGCAGCTGGTGCTTCCCCCCTCGATGCTGGATCTGGGCGCGGGCGATGTCGTGGCGTTGCCCGAAACTGGCGGTGACGGGCTGTATCGCGTGGACCGGTCGGAGCAGATGGGTAACGCGCAGAAACTGGAAGCGGTGCGCGTGGAACCCGAAAGCTATCGTCCCATACTGGTTGACGAGGTGCCGGCGCCCTTGCGGGCCTTCGCAGCCCCGACTCCGATATCGGCGCTTTTCCTCGATCTGCCGCTACTGAGCGGTGACGAGGTGCCGCACGCGCCGCACTTGGCTGTCATGGCCGATCCGTGGCCGGGGACGGCAGCGCTTTACGCCTCGGACAGTGATGCGGCCTACAAACTTAACACGCTGCTTGCGGCGCGTAGTCCCGTGGGGGTCACGCAGACACCGCTCTTCCCGGCCCCGGCCGGACGTATCGACCGTGGGGAGGGGCTTTTCGTCAAGATGCTGTTCGGCCAGCTGGAAAGTATCGAGCAATCGGCATTTCTGGCCGGCGGGAATCTGTGTGCCATTGGCGATGGTACCCCGGATAACTGGGAAGTGTTCCAGTTCCGGGATGCGGAGCTGGTGGAAACCGGCACGTATGTCCTGCGCAACCGCCTGCGCGGACAGCAGGGCACCGAGACACAACAGCGCGACCCGTGGCCGCCGGGATCCTACATCGTCCGGCTGGACGGCTCGCCGATGCAGATCGGGATGGCGGATGCGCAGAGGGGGCAGGCACGCCATTACCGGATCGGGCCGGCTGACCGGCCCGTCGACGACCCGGCCTATCAGCACGCGGTTCTGGCGTTCGACGGGATCGGGTTACGCCCCTATGCGCCCGCGCATCTCAGGATGGACCAGCAGAGCGGCGCACGCCACTACAGCTGGGTGCGGCGGACGCGGATCGGCGGTGATCGGTGGGACACACCCGAGGTGCCTCTGGGCGAGGAAACCGAGCGATACCTCGTCCGCGTGACAAACGAGGGCGAGGTGTTGCGCGAGGTGATCGTGCCGGGGCCGGAATGGACCTATTCGGCACAGGCACAGGCTGCCGACGGTTTGACAGGTCCGTTCGAACTGCGCGTGGCTCAGGTGTCAGCCGCTTTCGGGCCCGGCAGCTTCGCCGTGCTCGAACAAACGGTCTGACCGGCCTCAGCCGCTGGCGCAGGACACGCAGCGCGTCGCCGCCGGGTCGAGGCCGAGGCGGCCGCGCGCGATTTCCTCGCCGCAATCCTCGCAGTAGCCGTACTCGCCCGCGTCCATGCGTTTCAGGGCCGCCGTCAGCCGGGTTTTCTCGGCTTGGCGGCGGGCGTGGCCGGCCTTGGCCATGGCTTGGTTCTGGAGAGCGTCCATCCGGCTCAGCCTGCCGACGGCCTGCTGATCCAGTTCCACCGTGGCCTGCGCCGCCTCGCCACGATCGTCTTCCTCCGCCAGCTGCTGCAAGCGGGCCTCGATCAGGGTGCGCATTTCTTGCAGCGTCGCGTTATTCTTGTCGGACATTGAAACCATCACGCCTTTGCATTTTACCGATGCATCTTATCTGATATCCTCTAAAGACGTCCACAAGGAGGCTGCCATGGCCGAAACCCGCGCGAAACTTGCCGAGCTGGACCCGGTATGGGCCCGGATCAAGACAGAGGCCGAGCAATCCATAAATGACGAGCCGCTGCTCGGCGGGTTGGTTCACTCGTCCATCCTCCACCACCAGACGCTCGAGTCCGCACTGGCGTATCGAATTTCGTTGAAGCTGGCATCGACCGAAATGCCCGAGCAGATCCTTCGCGAGATCTGTGACATGGCTTACGATCAGGACAATAGCATCGGCATCGCCGCGCGGGCCGACATCGTTGCCGTCAATGATCGTGACCCGGCATGTGACCGGTTCATTCTGCCCATGCTTTTCTTCAAGGGTTTTCAGGCAATTCAAGCGTATCGCGTGGCCAATTGGCTGTGGCGCCAAGGCCGGCGCGATCTGGCGCGGTTCTTCCAGATGCGGTGTTCCGAGGTGTTCGGCGTCGATATCCATCCTGCGGCAAAGATCGGCAAGGGCATCATGATCGACCATGCCCATTCGATTGTCATCGGTGAGACGGCAGTGGTTGGTGATAACGTCTCCATGCTGCATTCGGTCACGTTGGGGGGAACGGGCAAGGAAGAAGAGGACCGCCACCCCAAGATCGGCGACGGTGTGCTCATCGGGGCCGGGGCCAAGGTTCTTGGCAACATAAAGGTAGGCAATTGCAGCCGCGTGGCTGCCGGATCGGTGGTTCTTGCAGACGTGCCGCCTTGCAAGACAGTCGCGGGCGTTCCCGCCAAGATCGTGGGCGAGGCCGGCTGCGACCAGCCCTCGGTCGCGATGGATCAGCTGCTGGGCGTCCGCTGACTACAATTACTCGCGAAACGCGGGCCGGAAATTACTCGCGAAACGCGGGCCGGGAACGGAAATTTCCGGGCCCGCGAAACGTCGATGATGGCAGAGCGTCGTTTTATCCTTGTATGACGAACGTTGACGATGTTCCGTCATCCTTCGTGAAGATCGCCTTGTTCCCGTCGAACTCAACATCCTGGCAGCCGCTCCCGGCTAGGGATTTTGGTGCCGTGAGGGTCCGGCAATACCGACCATCGCGCACCTCCCACAGGCCGATGATCGCCTCACCGTTCTGTGTCGTCCCGGAAACGCTGCCATCTTCACCAAGTGTGACCGTCGTGCCGGACTCGTGAACGCCGGTCATCCCCGACAGCCGCGCTTGGAGCGGGTCGGTCTCTTCCATCGGAGCCGTTGACATGCAGCCTGTCAAAATGACGCCAGCAAAAGTTGCATATGCCAAGTATTTCAAGGTCATGTTTTCACCTTACCTCTATGAAGCAATACACTTTCATAACGAACTCAACGGTGAAAAATCCGCTTTCACGAGTCAACCCCGGATGGCATCCTGCCGATCGCGAAAATGGCTGTCCAGCGTTCAGCCAGACAGCCAACCGGCGGATAACAGTCCGGAATACGCGATGATCCGTCAGGCCAGCATGACCATCGGGTTCTCGATGTTCTGAACGATATGGTCCAGCAATTGCGCACCGAGCGCGCCGTCGATCACGCGGTGATCGACACTGAGCGTGACGGACATGACCGTTGCGACGCTCAACTCGCCATCACCGCCGACAACAGGTTTCTTCACCCCTGCGCCGACGGCCAGAATGCCACCATGGGGCGGGTTGATCACGGCGTCGAAATTATCGATGCCGAACATGCCGAGGTTGGAAATGGCGAAACTGCCGCCCTGGTATTCCTCGGGCGCCAGCTTGCGGTCCCGGGCACGCGTGGCCAAGTCCTTCATTTCGGCGGACAAGGCTGACAGCGATTTCATCTCGGCATCCTTGAGAACGGGTGTGAACAGCCCGCCGTCTATGGCCACGGCCACCGCAACGTCAGAGGGTGTCAGCTTGAGGACCCGGTCGCCGGCCCAGACGGCGTTTGCATCCGGCACCGCCTGCAATGCCAGCGCGCTGGCCTTGATGATGAAATCGTTTACCGAGAGTTTCACGCCGCGCGCTTCGAGCTGTTTGTTGAGCTGGCTGCGGAATTTCAGCAACGCGTCGAGCTTGATATCGCGCCGCAGGTAGAAATGCGGGATCGTCTGCTTGGCCTCGGTCAACCGGGCGGCGATGGTGCGCCGCATCCCGTCGAGCTTGATTTCCTCGTATTCGCGGTCCTGGTACATCGCCGCGACAGCGTCTGCCGACGGGCCCGCAGGAGCGGGGGCACTCGCGGGCTTGTCCTCGGGCTTGGCCGTTTCCGCGGCCCGCGCCTCGGCGGGCTGTGCACTTTCCACGTCAGCCTTGACGATGCGGCCACGCGGGCCGGAGCCGGTCACTTGAGTCAGATCCAGCCCCTTTTCGGCCGCGATGCGACGGGCGAGCGGCGAGGCGAAAATGCGGGTTCCGCTGTTGTCGCGCGGCGCGGCCGGGGCCTTGGTATCGCTTTGCACAGGAGCGGACGCGCCCGTTGCCGATGGGGCAGGGGCCGCTTCGGTGCTTGCCTGTGGTGCGGTTTCTGACCCTTCGGACCCTGATTGCGCCGCCGGGTCGGCCGGGGCATCGCCAATATCGTCGGTGCTTTCACCGTCTTCCAGCAGGACGGCGATGGGCGTGTTGACCTTCACCGCCTCGGTGCCTTCCGACACGAGGATCTTGCCGACCGTGCCCTCGTCGACGGCCTCGAATTCCATCGTGGCCTTGTCGGTTTCGATCTCGGCCAGCAGATCGCCGGAATTGACCGTGTCGCCTTCCTTGACCAGCCACTTGGCCAGTGTGCCCTCTTCCATCGTGGGGGACAGGGCGGGCATGAGAATTTCCGTTGGCATCGCGTCTGTCTCCTTACCGATAGGTCACTTGGCGCACGGCGTCGAGAACTTCCTCGGTCGATGTCAGCGCCAGTTTCTCCAGGTTCGCGGCATAGGGCATGGGCACGTCTTTGCCCGTGCAATTGATCACCGGCGCATCGAGATAGTCGAAGGCGCGCTGCATCAGAACAGCCGAAATGTGGTTCCCGATCGAGGCGACGGGCCAGCCTTCTTCGACAGTCACGCACCGATTGGTCTTCATCACGCTGGCGATCACCGTGTCGTAATCCAGCGGGCGCAGGGTCCGCAGGTCGATCACCTCGGCGCTCACACCGTCCTCCGCCAGCCGGTCTGCGGCGTCCATCGCGTAGGTCATGCCGATCCCGAAGCTCACAATGGTCACATCGCTGCCCTCGCGCCAGATCTTGGCCTTGCCGAAGGGGACGGTGAAATCATCCAGTTTCGGCACCTCGAAGGACTTGCCGTAGAGTATCTCGTTTTCAAGGAAGATCACCGGGTTCGGGTCGCGGATCGCCGTCTTGAGCAGTCCCTTGGCATCGGCGGCGGAATAAGGCTGAGCAACCTTGAGCCCCGGTATTTGCGCGTACCATGCCGCGAAGTCCTGACTGTGCTGGGCCCCGACCCGCGCCGCGGCGCCGTTGGGGCCGCGGAACACCATCGGGCAGCCCATCTGCCCCCCGGACATGTAGAGCGTCTTGGCTGCCGAATTGATGATCTGGTCGATCGCCTGCATGGCGAAGTTCCACGTCATGAATTCGACGATGGGGCGCAGCCCGCCAAAGGCCGCGCCGACGCCGATCCCGGCAAAGCCATGTTCGGTGATGGGCGTGTCGATCACGCGCTTGGCGCCGAACTCGTCAAGCATGTTCTGGGTTATCTTGTACGCGCCCTGGTACTCGGCGACCTCTTCACCCATGATGAACACGCTGTCGTCGCGGCGCATCTCCTCGATCATCGCGGTGTTGATCGCCTCGCGCACGGTCATGTTCTGCATCTCGGTCCCGTCGGGCCAATCCGGGCTGGTATCGGGGTCGGGCCCGTTGTCGGACCCGGCCATCGCGGCCGCCGGGGCCTTGGCCGGGGTGGCGGCGGACTCCGGCGCGGGCTCGGGTTGGGCCGTCGCCCCGCCTTTGGACGCGCTGTCGAGATCCTCGGCCGTTTCGCCTTCATCCAGCAGGACAGCGATCGGCGTGTTGACCTTCACTGCCTCGGTGCCTTCGGAAACGAGTATTTTGCCGATGGTTCCCTCGTCCACCGCCTCGAATTCCATCGTGGCCTTGTCCGTTTCGATTTCGGCCAGGATGTCGCCCGAATTGACTTCGTCGCCTTCCTTCACCAACCATTTTGCAAGCGTCCCCTCTTCCATCGTGGGGGAAAGCGCGGGCATCAGGATTTCAGTTGCCATTGTGTCGTCTCCTGCTCAGGCGTCTTGCGGGGCAACGTCGGCGTAGACGTCCGTCCACAGTTCCTCGGTGGCCGGTTCCGGGCTGTCCTTGGAGAATTCGGCCGCGTCGTTGACGATCCCTTTTATCTCCTTGTCGATCGCCTTGAGGTCCTCCTCGGTGGCGTGCTTGCCCGATAGCAGCAGCTCGCGGACATGCTCGATCGCGTCCTTTTCCTCGCGCATTTTCTGCACTTCCTCGCGCGTGCGGTACTTGGCCGGATCGGACATTGAATGTCCGCGGTAGCGATAGGTCTTGATCTCCAGGATGTACGGCCCCTTGCCCTCGCGACAGTGCGCCACGGCCTTGTCACCGGCTTCTTTCACGGCGAGGACGTCCATACCGTCCACCGCTTGGCCCGGAATGCCGAATGCGTCGCCGCGCGTGTAGATGTCGGGCGTGGACGTCGACCGCTGCTGCGACGTCCCCATGGCGTACTGGTTGTTCTCGATCACGAAGACCACAGGCAGGTCCCAGAGCGCGGCCATGTTGAATGTCTCGTAAACCTGACCCTGGTTCGCGGCCCCGTCGCCGAAATAGGTGAAGGTCACGCGATCGTTGTCGCGATACTTGTCGGCAAACGCCAGTCCGGCGCCGAGCGGCACATTGGCCCCGACGATGCCGTGGCCACCGTAGAAGTGCTTTTCCTTGCTGAACATGTGCATCGAGCCGCCCTTGCCACGGGAATACCCGCCGTCCCGCCCGGTCAGCTCCGACATCACGCCGTTCGGGTCCATGCCGCAAGCCAGCATGTGCCCGTGATCACGGTAGGTCGTGATGCGTTTGTCGCCGTCTTCCGCCGCCGCCTCGAGCCCGACAACGACAGCCTCCTGCCCGATGTAAAGATGGCAAAAGCCGCCGATCAGGCCCATCCCGTAAAGTTGCCCTGCTTTTTCTTCGAATCGTCGGATAAGAAGCATGTCGCGATAAAATTGCTTGAGTTCTTCTGCGGAAATATTTGGTTTGTTTGCGGTTTTTCTGGCAGCCATGAACGGGGCGCTCCCTTGTCGTCCGTATAGTTTAACCTTAAACTACCATATACACGAGATGATCTTGTTTTTCGAGGTCGAATTTCGGCCGCCCGTCACTCGGTGCTTTCCAGAAACAGGCAACTCGTCACCCGCGATCCAACAGTGATCTCATCGCGAATGCGGGCGGCCGTGCAGGGTTTCCGGCTGCTGGACCTGACCCTGATGGCGCACGTCATCAGGCCTACAGCGTTTCGGCTTGATGAACCGTCCCGGGTTTCCGAGAGGGTAAAACTCTCAGAGGATGACCCTTATGGAATCGAAGAAGCGAACCCCGAAGTACACGGCCGAGTTTCGCGAGC
>NZ_JBKOTX010000015.1:0-55537 GCF_047086965.1 Roseovarius halophilus (ex Wu et al. 2025)
CCGAATACAATGCCTCATGGCTACGGCAGCGTCACGGGTACAAAACACCCGATCAGATCAGGGCCGAGCAAAAAGCCCTTGAACCCGAAGCCGTCACGGGGGTTAAAATGGCGGCCTAACCAGCGCAACGCGCTGTCTCAGAACCGTGCCCCGGTACAGTCCGCCGCAACCAGCGTCGCGACGTCGCCGAGAATATCCGCGATCACCCCCGGGTCCGCGTCGAGTGTCAGAATCCGTCGTTGCAGACCGGCGAGCGTTCTGGCGCGTTCAACGTCCACTCGCATGATGAAAGTCTAAACATGCTGCAGATATAGGGCAAATGCACCATGCCCCGGGGACCGCACCCTGACAGGCTACTTGTCGACAGACACGAAGGAGGCGCGCGTGTTCGCACATCGTTTGATATCGGGATTGATCGGGTGTGCCGCCCTCGCGGGCGGCGCCGTGGCACAGGACGACGGTAGGACGATGATCGTCCTTGACGGGTCCGGCAGTATGTGGGGGCAGATCGAGGGGACTGCCAAGATCGAGATTGCCCGTGGCGCGATCGGGCGGATGCTCGCGGATTGGCCCGATGACCGCGGGTTCGGCCTGATGGCCTACGGGCACCGGCGCGAGGGCGATTGCGAGGATATCGAGACGCTGCTGAGCCTCGGTCCGCTTGACCGCGAGTCCTTGGAGGCCGCGCTTGACGGGGTGACGCCGCGCGGCAAAACCCCCGTGGGCGCGTCGGTGCGCACTGCGGCCGGGGCAGTCGGGTCCAACGGGTCGGCCGTTGTCGTGACGGACGGGCTGGAGAATTGCGGGGCCGACCTTTGTGCCCTCGGGGAGGACCTGGCCAGGTCCGATGCGGGCTTTACCGCGCATGTCATCGGGTTTGACGTCGATGACGCGGACGGCCAGCTTGCCTGCCTTGCCGAGGCGACAGGCGGGCGGTACATGTCGGCCTCTGACGCGGCGTCTTTGAGCGGTGCGCTTGAGCAGGTCAGCGCGCCCGAGCCCGAACCGGAACCGGCAGGGCCACTTTTTGTCGATGACTTCGAGCGCGCAGACCTCGGCCCGGACTGGACGGTCGACCATCCCGACCCGTCCGGCTTTGTCCTCGACGATGGTGCTTTGGTCACGATGACCGTCGCGCCCGGCTACATGGGCGATGCCGAAGATCAGCCGAATGTCTTTCGCTGGACGGGGGCAGAGTTTCCGGAGGGCGACTGGGATCTGAGCGCCGATTTCACCGCCCGCATGGGCGAGGTCCAGTCGCTTGGCGGTCGCCGCGCCATTGTCCAGGTGGGCCGCCACGCGGATGTGGACAACACGCTCTCGGCCTACGTCTACCGGCAGGGGAACTCCACCGACGACCTGTGGCTGCGGCTGCGGGCCGTGTCCGGCGGCACCGAGAGCCGCGCCGAGGTCGAGATAGCGAACGATGCGTGCTGTCCGCGCGATTACGACTTGGCGCAGATCCTGCAGGATTTCGAGGAAAAGGGAGCCCGTCTGACAATCTCAAAACGCGGGCGCGACTACGTCGGCCGGCTGACGATGAACGGCTGGACCATGCAGGACGGTGGCCCCGAGGTCATCGAGACCCAGCCGATCCAGATCCTGCGCCCCACCGGCGACCCGGCGCTTTTCGCCGGAACGCTGGGGTCGGAACAGACCGTCGCCGAGTTTGACCGCATCGAGATCGTAGAGGTGCAATGATGCCGGTCGCGCGTTTTTCCAGGGTTTTCGCCTGCGCCTGCGCCGTCTTCGTCGCCACAGGCCTCGGCGCGGCGGCGCAGCCCTGCGGGTCGTCCGGCGATGCGGACGCGGCAGGGCTTTACCCGTTGCCGGAGGGGGCCGAATGGGGTTTCGTCGGGCGTGACGGCGAATGGCGGCTTGCCCCCGAGTGGCGGCAGGTCCGGCCCTTTTCGGAAGGTGCCGCGGCGGTCGAAACCGGCGCGGGTTGGGGCCTGATCGACCGGAGCGGCGATTATATCGTTGAGCCGGGCGCGCAGGATGCGGATCGCGTCGTGATCGCGGGGCAGGACCACGCGCTCTCGCCCTACAAGCCGATGTCACAAGGCTGCAGCGCCGCGACGCCGGCCGATGGTAAGCCGCACTATGTCAGCGCGGCCGGCGACGCGTGGACACCGCCGGCGCTGTCGGACGAGGAGGTTCTGGATCTCGGCAGCTTTTCCGAGGGGTTGGCCTGGGTTCGTGTCGCGACGGAAGGGGGCCCGAAGGTGGGGTGGATCGACACAACCGGCGACATGGTTATCGCCCCGGAGTATGCCCACGGCGGCGATTTTGTCGATGGGCGCGCCCCAGCCGCGATCAATGATGGCTTCTGGGGTTATATCGACAGGTCTGGCGAGCTGGTCTTCCCGCGCAAGTTCGTCCTGGAGTCGGCAGGGCGGTATGGCGACGATCTCGCTCCGGTGCGGCTGGGCGACGACGTCGGCTTCATGGACGACAGCGACTGGGCTTTGCGCGGCCTCACCGCCGGTGAGGGATCGCAGCGCGACTTCCGCGCCGCCCGCCCGTTTCACGATGGCCGCGCGGCGGTCAAGCCCGGCCCTGTCTGGATCGACACCACCGGCAAGGTGGCCGTCGACCCGTCGTGGAACAGGCGGATTTCACCCTGTTCGTCCCGCATGCCCCGGTTTTACGACGGGTTGCTTCCGCTGGTTGTCGGAGACGGCAGCAATATCTGCGGCAATCCCGTCGAGGTGGTCCATGAAGGCCCTGGTGATTCGCGCAGCGGGCCGGACAAGATGCTCTGGGCGCTGCCGCAAGAGCGCGACAAGCTGGTCTGGCTCGACCGGGCTGGCAAAGTGCAGATCGACTCTGGCGGCTGTCGGCGGGACCCGGGCGCTGTCCCGCTCCGCGTTCGGGCTGACGACGGCGGCCTCGCCGCGGGGGCCTACAGCCTGTCGATGTCGGGCGAGATCACGGGCACGTTGGGCCCGCTCCGCGCCGATTCCCCCTGCAATAGGTCGGAATTCGAGATGGACGGGAGCGGTGCCACCAATGCCGGGGGGCCATGGTCGCTATCGCTTTCCGGCAGCGGACGGTGGCGGGACATGCCGATCCGTTTCACCCTGTCGATCAACCTGCCTGCTGGCACGGGCGTCGGCACGCACCCTGTCGCGGAATTTCCCGAGGACGGCAGTGTCACCGCGCTCCAGTGGAACAGCCTGATCCAGCCCGGACCGGACAGTCCGCGGGTCCCCAGCTTCTACTCGACCGGCGACGGGGAATTGACCCTCTCGGCGCGCGGCGAGGTGCTGAGCGGAACATTCACGGCGACGATGGTGTCGTCGGATGAACCCGAGGACACGGCGCAAATCACCGCTCACTTCAACGCCATTCCCTACACGCGCGGTCCCGAGGTGGTGGTGGTGGAGGCGACGGGCGCCGTGGCCGCGCTGCAGGAGGAAATGCCCGACGATCCGCTGGTCAATTTCCTGTCCCCGGTCAGCGCCACCGTGGAGGGCGAGAGGCTGACGCTCAGTCTGGGTGAATTCGGTCCGAACATCGAACTGGAGCTTCCGGCCGATCACGCCGGCCCCCTCGCTGCTGGCCCTGACACGCCGGCCACCCTGCGTTTCGCCGGCTTTCCCGTCACCGGAGAGGGACGCGTGGTGCGGGACGACGGGCGCCTGTCAGGCGAGATTACCGCTGCCATCGCCGGTGTGGATCAGATCGACGGCGCGGGACGCATGACCGTTCGCTTCGCCGAAATTCCCGTGGAGGGCGGACAATGATTCGGCTGGTCGTGCTCGCTCTGGCGTTTCCCGTTGCTGTCCAGGCCCAGTCGCTGGACAGCGTTTACACAAGCTATGACTGGGCCGAGGATTGCCAGACCCTCGATCAGGACGTGCCGCCCGAAGAGGCGGGCATGGGGTTTCAAATGATTTGCCCGGGCCCGGACGGGATGCATGTGATGCTGACCGACGGGGATGTGCGCATCTCGATGGATTACGCCAGCACGCCCGAGTTCGGCCCGTGGGAAAGTTTCGCGTCCTTCAGCACGGTGCACGACACCATCGAATGGCGGCGCCAGCCGCTGAACGGCGAAATGCAGCCCTTTGCCACGATTCACCGGTGGTTCGTCGGGCCCAGTAACGATGACCGCGCGTTCCTGATCATCAGCACCGTGGCCAACGCGCCCTCGGAGGAAAGCTGCATGGTGGGCTATATCGACGCCACGGCCACGCCCGACGCCAATGCGCTGGCCCGCGCGGTGGCCGACAGGTATGCGCGCGGTTTCGTTTGCGGAAACGCGCGGGCGCGAGGCTTCGGCTATGTCGGCGTCGAGACGCCGGTGCCGCGCCGCGTCAGTCCTCGTGAAAACGCACAGACAGGAGATCGCCCATGATCCGTCCCCTGACCGCCGCCCTGATCGTTGCCTTTGTCACCGCCGCGACCGGCCATGCTGAAGGCCGCCTCAGCTATACCGCCCAGGCCGGAGACGCCGGCCGCATGAAGATGACGGAACGATGGACGGGCAACGCCCTGCGGGCCGACATCGAGGGGATGGATGCCTATATGCTGATGCGGGATGGCACGGTCTATTCCATCATCGCCATGGGCGGGAGAAACACCGTCATGGACCTTGGCCAATTGCAGGACGTGCCCGGCGCGGGCACGGGACAAGCCCCGCCTCAGCCGCAGGCGGGGGTCGTGTTTCCCGAAACCATAGAGGAGATGCGAGCGGTCGGCCAAACCCGCGAGATCGCGGGAATCGAGGGGGAGGTCCACGACGTCGAGTGGATCGACAACACCGGGCAGGTGCAGACGGATACCGCCGTGCTGACCGACGACGCCCGGCTATTGGAAAATCAATCCCACAAGATGCGCCTGATAGAGGCCGTGAGCGGCGAGCCGCCCAACCCGCTATTGGTCGAACTCGACGCGCGCGGCCTCGCGGCCTTGTCCTTCGGCGACCGATATCTTGTCACCGAAGTGACCGGTGCCGCAGGCCCCGCTGGTGATTTCGAATTGCCTGCCGAACCGTCGGACCTTGGCGGTATGATGGGTATGGGCCAACAATGAAGTATGATCGCAGGGGTGCGGGCGCACTGGGCCGCATTTGTGCCGTCGCGTCGGCGGTGTGCCTTGCCATCCTGCCCCTGCAGGCCAGCGGAAAATGTCGCCTTGATGAGCCTGCGCCTGTTGCCTTGTGTTCGGTCGGCGGCATGCTTGCAACGGCCAACCCGGCGCATACCATCGAAGGCCTGGGCAATCTGAACCCGCGCGCCCTTGCCGGCGGGGCCAATTCCGACCTGCTGCCGGGCCAGGCCAGTCTCTCCATCTCGGGGGGTGTGAACGCCGGCGGCGCGGCCTGTTCGCGTCACCTCGCGGCAAAGCGCGTCGGCGGCACAGATGGGGTGCCGGGGCTGGACGAGGGGACAATCGATTTCATCGAACAGATGTCGGGTGAAACCCTCGACGCTCCCACGGCCAGCGGGGGCGTGCGGCGTGCGGTCTTCGACATGTTCAGCCCGAATATAACGTCGTTCGAGGGCAGCAGTCTGGGCAAGCCGCTGAGCTACAAACACAGCGGGATCGGCGGCTGGCCGCGCAACAGCGGCGCGCAATTGACCATCGCGCTCACCGATGCCGGACCCGGCGACCTGCGCGCAGGCGGAAGCTATCATGCCTGCGCGGTGGGTGGCGGCGGGGACGGCGATCCCATGACGCTCTACTCCGCCTGGACGGGCGAGATCCGCCCGCGCCCGTTCCTGCCGCCGAAGACGGAAAGGCAACGGCGTGAACAGGACTTCCAGAAGCGCATGTGCCACATGGCCCGTACGGGTTACCTCAAGATGATGGATCAGCTCGACGTCTTGCCGCGCGAGGCGGGCGTGGGCCGCGATGTCACGGAATACGATTGCGACATGGATGGGGTGGGCCAAGCCGGCACGCGCACGCGCATCCCCACCGGCCAACTCACGGGGATGGTGCATATCGAACGCATCACCGACACGAAAGTCATCGGGCGTTTCGCGCTTTCCGGCACCGCGATGGTGGAGCGGGAGCACCGCACCTGGAATGGGCAGGGTCCCGGGCGCGTCGATATCGACCGCGAGGCGGGCGACAAGCCGCTCGAGGTGAGCGGCCGCTTTGCCGCGCCCAACATGCGCAACATGGGCTATGCCATTTCCACCCTTGAAACCGCACAAGCCCCCTCGGGCGGTACGGCCCTGGCTGACGCGCTGCGGCTTGTTTCCCACCGTCCTGCCCGCGACGAGAAGAACCTGCCCTGGGAGGATCCAGGGATCCGGCTGAGGTTCGACCGCCCGCTCGATCCGGCCTCTGTCACGCCCGCGGTGGTGCACCTGGAGACTGGCCTGGCCGATGGCCAGGGGGGCGCCGTCATGGCACCGGTCCATGTCCGGACCCGCCTTGCGAACGCGGAAACCTTGGCCGTGACTCCGCAAGAGCCGCTGCGCGACGGGGTTCGTTATCGCGTCACGGTTCGGGCCGGGCCCGGTGGGATTCGTGGCGCAGCAGGCGAACAGCTGGCCGTCGATCAGGTCTGGGGCTTCGACACCATGGTCGATCTCGACGACAACGAATTCATGAAGGCGGGGCTCACACGGCACCTCGACTGGCACGAAGGCGTTGAAAGCGACACGATACAAGTGGCGACAAACGCGCCGCTCGTGCGTGACAAACCCGCCGCCATTCGCATCTACCCCAAGTGGCGGGCCGATCCGCAGATCGCGCCGGGCTGGCAGGTGACCGCGTTCGAGGCCCATGTTCGCGCCCGCCCGGCCTTCGACCCGCAGGCGCCGCTGCTCGTGCCCGAGCGCCGCGAGGTGCGCCTTCGACGCCCGGACATGTTCACCGAAGCGGAACGCCGCAAGGGCGAGAGCAGCGTGACGCTGTTCGGCTGGGTCCCTGACTTCGAAGAGATCGCGGCCCTGCGTGCAGAGATCGAACCGGTCCGTGAGTGCGAGGAGGCACCCAGGGTCTTTTCCGGGGTGGAGCCGTTGGAATGGGATCCCCTCGATCGCGATCTGTCGCTCGGGTATGTCTTCGCCGAGGTCGGCCCCTGGGCCGACGGCGTGCCGCCGGGACGGCGCCAAGAGGGCGCGCAGGCCGCGCAATCGGCCGAGTCGTTCATTGAACAATTGTTCCCGGTCGGCGAAGCGCGGATCGAATCGGGCCCGCCTGTCCGCTTTTCGCCCGACTTCGCCGAAGACCTTGCAGCCGCCATACGCGAAATCGCCCTGGCCGAGTCTGTTGCAAGTACGATCGACGACGACGTGCCCGAAGACTGGCTGGATCAGCTAGATGCCTATACCGGCGATACCATGCCCCTTCTACGGGAAACGAAGAAGTCTTTCGCAAACCTTGGCCTTGCCGACGCGCTGTACAAGCGCAACGACATCCGGCGCACGATCCTGAGCCACGTGCACGACTCGCTGGACGCCGCCGGTGCCTATGGCGATTACGACGCCGTCATCGTGTTCATGCCCTACGACTGGCTGCAATTGCTCGGCGTGGCGAACTGGGACATCGGGCCGCGCTTCATGTGGCTCGAAGCGGATCAGCCGATCACCTTCACGAGGCCGGTGATCGGCATGAGCCTGACCGGCCCCCGCAGCGGCAAGCCCGGGATTCCCTCCCTCGGGGTCATAACCCATGAGGTCGGACATCTCTTCGGGCTGGAACATCGCCCCGCAGTCACGACCGCCGCCGAACGTCGCCGTATGTGCGACGCGCTCGAAGGCACGCGCATGAACGGTATCGAGGGTATGCGCATCGCGCCAGACGGTGACAGTGGTGCCGTCAAATCCTCCGAGGATGGAAACGCCGAAATGAAAGGCGAGCTCTTGCCGCTCATGTTCCCCTGCGCGAGGGCAAAGCCGCGCCTGTTCATCACGCAGGACCACTACGCGAAACTGCTCGAAACGCTTCGCCCGGGCGCCTTCCAGGTGCCGCTGCCCGGGACACCCTGACGCGGGCCGTGTCAAAACGGCAGCCGCCTTTGCGCGTCACCCGCTAGTCCGGGATCGTCTTGCCCGGGTTCAGGATGCCCTGAGGATCCAGCGCCTGCTTGATGCGCCGCATCATGACCAGCGCGTTCGGATCCTTTCGGCGGCCCATGGTGGCCAGTTTGGACTGGCCCACCCCGTGTTCCGCCGAGACGGACCCGCCAAGCTCGGTCGCCACGTCCTCGACGCATGTCACGAGTGCGTCCTTCAGGGTGGGCGAGTCGTTACTCGGGTAGACACAGTAGTGAATGTTCCCGTCGCCCAGGTGGGCGATGTAAAAGGGGGTGGCGCCGGGGTCTTGCTCCGTCACGCGGGCATCGGCCATTTCCAGGAACCGCGGAACGAGGTCGAGCGGCACGGCCACGTCCGTGTCGATGACGGGCCTGCGCGAAAAGGTGAGCTCGGCCGCGGCCTCTCGGCGCGCCCAGATTTCGGCGCGCTGGGCCTCGGACTGGGCGACGGTTGCATCCAGAAGGTGCCCGGCCTCCAGCATCCGCTCCAGTTCCTGCTCCAGCAGGGCGGTGATCGGGGCCTTGCCATCCGGGCCTGGGGTGGCGTCGTGCTCGGAGGTCGCGCCCAACTCGACCAGGATGTTGACGTCGTGCATCGCCTCGAACGGTGGCCGGGCGCCTGCGACATGGCCCAGGTGCGCTTCGATGTAGGCGCGCGGCATGTACTCAAAGGCCTCCACGGCGCCGCCCGAGGCATCGTTGAGCCTGTTCAGCAGGTCCAGCGCATCCGCCAGCCCGGGCACGGCGACCATGGCCGTCGCATGGGCGCGGGGCTTGGGGAAAAGCTTGAGCACGGCGGCCGTGATGACACCCAACTGGCCTTCGGCCCCGATCAGCAGGTTGCGCAGGTCGAGCCCGGAATTGTTCTTGTGCACCGCGCTCATCAGATCGACCACGCGGCCATCTGCCAGAACCGTCTCGAGCCCGAGGCACAGGTCGCGGGCATTGCCGTAGCGCAGCACGTTGGAGCCGCCCGCGTTGGTCGACAGAACCCCGCCGATCATGGCCGATCCCCGCGCGCCGAAGGTCAGCGGAAAGATCAGGCCCTGCGCCTCGGCGGCCGCGTGCAGGCTGGACAGGATCACCCCGGCCTCGACCCGGGCGGTGCGGGCGCGCGGGTTGATCTCATGGATCTCGTTCAACCGGTCCAGGGACAGCAGCACGCCGCCGGGGGCATGTGCCCCACCCACCAGCCCGGTGTTGCCCGAAACCGGCGTGACCGAGAGCCGCAGTTCCGAGGCCTTTCGCATCACGGCCGCGACCTGCGCGGTATCCGCCGGCCGCAGGACCACACCGGGCGCGCCGGTATAGGCACCGGTCCAGTCCTGCGCCCAAGGGGCGGTCGCGTGACCGGTCAGGGCGTAGTCCGGCCCGATGATATCCGTGAACGCGCGCAACGATGTCATCTGATCCCCCCATTGATGCCGAGAGTGCCGCAAAGAGGCCGATGTGGAAAGGAAAAGTGATGGTAGCGTGGGGCGGACTTGAACCGCCGACCCCAGCATTATGAGTGCTGTGCTCTAACCGGCTGAGCTACCACGCCATCACGCGCGTTCGCATACGCGCGGGGTCCGGGGCTGTCAAATCGATTCTTCGGGCACATAGCGCGGTTTGCCGCCTGTCGGCCTCCTTGTTCCGGTGCGCGTTCTTGACGATGCTGGCGCGGCACGGACAGGGGATGCGCGATGGCAGACGGCGCCTGGGAATTCTGGATCGACCGTGGCGGGACGTTTACCGATATCGTGGCCCGCAGGCCCGATGGCGGGCTGGTCTCGCACAAGCTGCCGTCCGAGACCCCCGAGCGCTACCGCGATGCCGCCGTCGACGGCATCCGCGAATTGATGGGCACATCCGCCCCGGCACCCAGAACGATCCGGTCGGTCAAGATGGGGACGACGGTTTCGAGCGCAGCTTCGAAACCGAGGTCGCGGGCGTGCGGATGCGCGCGCCCATGATGGACATTCACACCGTGGCTGCCGGGGGCGGGTCGATCGGCACCTACCGTGATGGCCGCTTTCAGGTTGGGCCCGACAGCGCCGGGGCCGATCCCGGCCCGGCCTGTTATCGGCGCGGCGGGCCGCTCACCGTGACCGATTGCAACGTCATGCTGGGCAAGCTGGACCCGGCGCATTTCCCGCATGTCTTCGGACCGCAGGGCGATCAGCCACTTGATATCGAGGCGGTACGACAGCAGTTCCTGCGGCTGGCCGACGATGTCGCGCAGGCGACGGGCGAAGCTTCCCGCACCCCCGAGGCGCTGGCCGAGGGGTTTCTGCGCATCGCCGTCGACAACATGGCCAACGCCATCAAGAAGATCAGCGTCCAGCGCGGCCATGATGTGACCGGCTACACCCTGCAATGCTTCGGCGGGGCCGGCGGACAGCATGCCTGCCTTGTCGCTGATGCGCTGGGCATGGGGCGGGTGCTGATCCATCCTTTCGCCGGGGTGCTTTCGGCCTTCGGCATGGGGCTGGCCGAGTTGCGCGAGATGGTCGAGGAGCGACATGACGCCCCACTGGCCGAGCATGCGGGCGCGGCGCGGCGCATCGACGCGCAGACCGCGCAGGCCCGCGACGCCTTGCAGGCGCAGGGTAGTCAGGACGGCATCGAGACCCGGGCGCAGGCACACCTGCGCTATGACGGATCGCACCAACCGCTGCCGGTGGACTTCGGGTCGCCCGAGAGCATGCAGGCCGATTTCGAGGCGGCGCATGCGGCCCGCTTTGGTTTCATCAGCCCGGAGCGGGAGATCCTCTTCGAGATGCTCAGTGCCGAGGCCATCGGCGGTGCCGGCGAGATGCCCGAGTGCATCGGGGCCGCCGCGGACGGCCCCGCCCGGCCGATCGCCATCGGAACGGTCCGAACCGGCGGCACCCGACGGGAGGCCCCGATATACCAGCGCGCGGAGCTTGCCGAAGGGCAGGTCGTGCGAGGCCCCGCGATCATACTGGAGCCGACCGGCACCAACATGGTGGAACCGGGTGGTCGGCAGCCGTCGACAGGCTGGGAAACCTGATCATGACCCGTGACGCCGCCGCTGACCGGGCGCTGGCCGCGGGAACCGAGGCCGACCCTGTGGTGCTGGAGATCATGTCGAACCTCTTCATGAATGTAGCCGATCAGATGGGCGCGACGCTGGCCAATACGTCATGGTCGGTCAATATCAAGGAACGCTACGATTTCTCCTGTGCGATCTTCTATGCGGCGGGCGATCTCGTGGCCAACGCCCCGCATGTGCCTGTTCACCTCGGCTCCATGTCCGACAGCATCAAGACAGTGATGCGGTTGAACCCGGATCTGGCCGATGGGGATTCCTTCATGCTCAATTCGCCCTATCGCGGCGGCACGCATCTGCCTGATGTCACGGTGGTCACGCCGGTCTTTGTCGCAGGGCAACCGGCCTTCTGGCTGGGCAGCCGGAGTCACCATGCCGATATCGGTGGGCGCACCCCCGGTTCGGCCCCGCCCGACAGCACCCGTATCGACGAAGAGGGCGTGCTGATCGACAATGTCAAACTGGTCAGCCGGGGCCAGTTCCTGGAAGACGACGCGCGCCGTGTTCTGGCCTTGGGCCGTTATCCCTGCCGCAACCCGGACCAGAACATCGCCGACCTCAAGGCGCAGGTGGCTGCCAATGCGACCGGGCGCCGCGAATTGCTGCGGGTCTGCGCCGAACAGGGCGCCGAGATGGTGACCGCCTACATGGGCCACGTCCAGAGCAACGCCGAGGAAAGTGTCCGCCGTGTCATCGACCGTCTGTGCGACGGGCGCTTCAGCTACCCGATGGACAATGGCCAGCAGATCGAGGTGGCCGTCTCGGTGGATCACGTGGCGCGTGCGGCCAAGGTGGATTTCACCGGCACCAGCGCGCAGCATGCGGGCAACTACAATGCGCCCTTCGCGGTCTGCCGGGCGGTGGTGCTATATGTGTTTCGAACGCTCGTCGGGTCGGACATTCCGCTCAACGAGGGCTGCTTGAAGCCGCTGAACATCATCGCGCCCGAGGGCTGCATGCTGAACCCGCGTTACCCGGCGGCGTTGATCGCGGGCAACACTGAGGTGTCGCAGGCGGCCTGCAACGCGCTTTACGGCGCGCTGGGCATGATCGCGGACAGCCTGGCGACCAGGAACAATTTCGTCTGGGGCAACGACGACTTCCAGAACTACGAGACCATTGCGGGTGGCACCGGGGCGGGGCCGGGCTTTGAGAGCTGCGACGCTGTGCAGAGCCATATGACCAACACCCGGATGACCGACCCGGAGGTGCTGGAAAAACGCTTTCCGGTGCGGCAGGAGGATTTCGCGATCCGGCCCGCGTCAGGCGGGGCGGGGCAGTACCGTGGGGGCCATGGTGTGCTGCGCCGGATGCGATTCCTGACGGATGTGACTGTCACGACGCTCTGCTCTCATCGCCGCATCCCGCCCTTCGGGGCGCGAGGCGGCGATCCGGGCCGGACCGGGCGCAACAGGGCGGAATTGCCCGATGGCAGCCGCGTGGACCTTGAAGGCGATGACGAGATCGGCCTTCGCCATGGAAACCCCGGGCGGCGGCGGTTGGGGCGTCAGCTGAAGCGCCACTCGGTGATCTGGGTCGTGGGGTCGCCCGGCCGCAGGGTGATGTCCGGAAAGCCCGGGCAATTGGGCGCATCGGGCCAGCCCTGCGCCTCGATCGCCAGCCCGTGATAACGCGGGTCCATGTCGCGGTGGTCAAAGACCTGCAGGCCCGGTTCGGTCGTGGCCAGGGTCATCTGCAGGCCGGATTTCCCTGTCAGCCAGAGGACATCGCGCAGCTCGGTCCGCGCGCGGGACAGGCAGAAGTTGTGATCCAGATCGGGCGCACCCGGCGTGACAGGCTTGCCGGCGCGAAAGTCGAAGTCGATGCCCGCCACGGGCCGGATCACCCCGGTGGGCAGGGTGTCACCGTCCACGGGCAGGTAATGATCGGCGGCGATGCGCAGGTGATGCCCGGCCACGCTGTCGCTGCCGTCCATGTTCCAGTAACCGTGATGCGCCACGTTGATCAGCGTCTCGGCATCCGTTTGGGACGTCACCGTCAGGCGCAGCGTGCCCGGCGCGGTGATCTCGTAGCGCGCCCGGATGTGGCGGTTGCCCGGCATGCCGCCCTCGCCGTCAGGCAAAATGACGGATAGAGTGACCACATTTTCCGACGCTTCATCAACATGCCATATCTTGGCATGGAGTCCGGTTGCGCCGCCGTGCAGCAGCGTCTTGCCGTTCTCGTTCTTCTCGAAATGATGGTCCCGTACACCGATCCGCGCCGTCGCATCGCGCAGCCGGTTGGCCACGGGACCCACCAGCGCGCCGAAATAGGCCTGGGCGCCTTCGTAGTCCGCAAGGCTGTTGCGCCCCAGGACAAGGCTATGATCAAGGCCATCCAGCCGCAGGTCTTGCAGGATGCCACCCCGGGTCAGCACTGTGGCCGAGACCCCCTGGGCCCTCAGATCAACAGCCTGGACCGTCTCGCCCGCCCTTGTGATTCCGAACTCGCGCATCGCGCCCTCCCTCAGAGAATGACCTGGTGTTCTTTTTGGCCCGTGGCATCGACCTGTGTGGCGCATGTCTTGCCTTGGTCCGGGTTGTCGTCGGACAGTCCCTCGGCGGCGGAGGTGCAGAACAATGTCCGCAGGTCCGTGCCCCCGAAGGCCGGGCAGCTCGTCTGTATAGCGGGGAAATCCACTGCCATTAGGAAGGTGCCGTCCGGCGCGTAACAGGCCACGCGCCCGGCGCCCCACTGGGCGTTCCAGAAATTGCCCTGGGCGTCTATCACCGCGCCGTCCGGGTTCAGACCTTCCGCGCCTAGGTCCAGCCAGGGCACCGCATCGCCCTGGGGCCAGCCGTCCAGGTCCGACAGAGGCTGGCGCATGATCCGGCGTGTCGGCGTGTCGGTGAAGAAGGCTTGGGTGCCATCGGGGCTGAAGCAGATCGCGTTCGGAATGGTGATCCCGGCGAAAAGCTGGCGCAGCTCGCCCCGGTAGTATCGGTAGATCGCCCCTGCACCGGGGTCGGCCTTGATCCCCATCGTGCCGATCCAGAACCCGCCGTAGGGGTCGGCGCGTCCGTCGTTGGAGCGCGTCGCGGGTCTGTCGGCCTCCAGGGCCGCCACCGCCTCGCGCGTGCCGCTTTCCAGATCGAAGCGGAACAGCCCCTTGGCATCGGCGATCAGCAGCGTTCGCGCGTCCACCCAGCCCGCGGCCGAGGTGAAGTTGTCGAATTGCCACTGCCAGCCCTTGCGGTGCAGGCGCTTGCCAATGATGTCGAACCAGAACAGCTCTTGCCGCTCGGGGTGCCACAGCGGGCCTTCACCAAGCGTGCATGGGGTGGCGTCGTATATCATCCGGTCTCCGGGCGCAGGACTGTTGGCGCTAGCGTTAACGCTTTCCGTAGTAGAGGCCAACCACGTGTTCGGCCTCTGCGAAGAAGAGCCAGCGCGAGGCGAAAACCCCCACGAGGTGCAGCAGCACCGAGACCGCCGCCAGCAGATGCCCGACGCCCGCCAGCAGGATCAGCGATGGCATCAGGAGCCCCGAGATCAGCGCGATTGCGCGCAGGGTCACGCGATGCTTGCGGCCCACGACATGGATGAATTCGTCCATCAGGTAGTTGGTGCCTGTATGGGGCGGCTCGAAGCTGCGCACCGCGCCCCGGTCGCCCAGCCCTGTGGCGCTGGCTATCGTCGTGCCCGACCCGGCAAGCGCCCTGTCGCCCACCACCCAATGCGCCACCTGCGCCACGACGGCGATGGTCAGAAGCCAGATCGCGATGGTGACCTCGCCTGCCAACAGGGCCCCGCCCGCCAGACTGTAGGACAGGAACATGGCCGGTGTCGTCGGGTTGTTCCAGCGTGGCACCGTGCGCATCTGCGCGTAGATCATCGAGGTGGTGATCACAGTGAGCAGGCTCAGCGCGGCGCCGAGATAGCCCAGCACCGCCCAGCGGCTGGCGAAGAACACCAGCCCGGCACCATAGAGCGCCATCAAAACAAGCGCCGTGACCGAGGCCCAGGCCTCGCGGCTCAGCCAGCTGGTGCGCCATTGCGTAAAGGCCTTGAGCGCCCGTTCCGGGTGGCCGAGGTGAAACGTCGAAGCCATGAGCCCGCCCACGGCCAGCAGATAGGCGATGGTGAAAAAGACGAAAGCGACCCAACCCGTGGGCGCCAGAACGCCCAGCCCGAGCCAGACCAGCAGCCCGAACCCGAGGCCCGAGAGCGAGGTGAACAGGATGACCGACGGCGCGGGATGCATCAGCCGCCCCCGACCCGGGACAGCGCCTTGTCCAGCCAGCCGACGAACCCCTTGGCATCCTCGGCCACGGGTTTCAGCGCCGGGGGCTGCATCTGCGCGTCACGCGCGCGCGGCGGCAGGTACTGGTTGACCGGCTTGGTGCCCTGTTCCGGCATCAGGTCCATGCCGCCGCGATCGGCCGTCAGTTTGCTGACGTGACTGTCGGGATCGGCGAAATCGCCGAAATGCCGCGCCCCGGCCGGGCAGGTGCGCACGCAGGCGGGTTCGCGGTCTTCCTCGGGCAGGTTCTCGTTGTAGATGCGATCGACGCAGAGGGTGCATTTCTTCATCACCCCCGCCGCCGGGTCCATTTCCCGCGCGCCATAGGGACAGGCCCAGGCGCAGAGACCGCAGCCGATGCAGTCCTGTTCGTTGACCAGCACGATTCCGTCCTCGCTGCGCTTGTAGCTGGCCCCGGTCGGGCAGACGGTCACGCAGGGCGCGTCCTCGCAGTGCAGGCAGGACTTGGGAAAATGCACCAGCTGGGCGGGGCCGTCGTTGGGCTGGATCTCGTAGCTGTGGACACGGTTGAGATAGGTGCCCGAGGGATCGGCGCCATATGGGTCGGTATCGGCCAGGGGCGCGCCGTAGTTCTCGGTGTTCCAGCCCTTGCAGGAAATCACGCAGGCATGGCAGCCCACGCAGGTGTCCAGGTCGATGACAAGGCCGAGCTTTCGGTCGGTCGTTTCGGGCAGGGCGGTCATGATCGCTCCTTTTAAAGCTTGTGACCGATGGACTGGGGCTCTGCCCCAGACCCCGGGATATTTTTGGCCAGAAGAAACACAGTCATTTTCCCACCTTCCACGCGAGAGTTTCCGTTGCGTCCGGCACCGGTGATCCGACTGAGCCGAATGCGGGCTGCGCCTCTTGTGGGGCCGGGGACTTGGCGATTTTCACACGCAGGTCGAACCACGCCGCCTGGCCCGTCACCGGGTCGGAGTTGGACCAACGCATCCCGTCGCCCTTCTCGGGCAGCAATTCGTGGATCAGGTGGTTGAGCAGGTAGCCCTTGGTCGCCTCGGGCGCGTCGGCGTCCAGCGCCCAGGCGCCCTTGCGCTTGCCGATGGCGTTCCATGTCCAGACGGTGTTCTCGTTCAGCGCGGCCATATGGGCCACCGGCACGGTGATGGACCCGGCGGGCGAGATGACGACGGCCCAGTCGCCCTCGGCAAAGCCCTGCGCCTTCCAGATTTTCGTCGGCACGTAGAGCGGATTCACCCCGTGAATCTGGCGCAGCCACGCGTTTTGCGAGCCCCAGCTATGATACATCGCCATGGGCCGCTGGGTCAGGGCGTGAAGGGGATATCCCTCGGCGGTTTCATCCCCGAGCGGTTCGAACCAGAAGGGCAGCGGGTCCATGTGGGTTTGCAGCCGCGCGCGCAGATGTTCGGGCGGCTGGTGCGCGCCCGTGCCCTCGGCGGCCAGTTGCAGGCGCCGCAGCGGCTCGGAATAAAGCGAAAAGATATAGGGTTGCGGGCTGTCATAGAACCCCATCTGAACCGCCCAGTCCTGGTAGGCGCTGTTGAAGGGCTTGTAATAGGCCGCGCCCTCGGGAATATGCTCCATCCAGAAGCCGCCGTTGCGGATATAGCTGTCGATCTGCCCCGCGTTCGGCGCGCCCCGCCCGTGCTGGAGGCCGTGCTCGCCCACGCGCCAGCCCGCCAGCGGCCCGATTCCGGGGCGGCGGATATGGTTGGTCATGTAGTCCGCGTAATCGGCGTATAACTGGCTGCCATCCTCGGTGACGAAACCGGGCAGGTTCAGCCGCGCCCCAAGATCGCACAGAACCGACTGGAAGGCGCGGACGTCGCGGTCAGGGTCCACCACCGGCCAGCGGATCGCGTCGGCCACCGCGTCAGCCTCGCAAATCGGCCGGTCCAGCAACGAAATGCAGTCGTGCCGTTCCAGGTAGGTGGTGTCGGGCAGCACGAGGTCCGCATAGGCCACCATTTCCGAGGAATAGGCATCGGAGTAGATGATCCGGGGAATGACATAGTCGCCGTTCTCGTCGGTGTCCGTCAGCATGTGCATGGTCTGACGGGTGTTCATGGAGGAATTCCACGACATGTTCGCCATGTAGAGGAACAGCGTGTCGATCCTGTAGGGATCGCCGGCATGGGCGTTGGAGATGACCATGTGCATCATCCCGTGCGCCGAGAGCGGGTTGTCCCAGGAAAAGGCCTTGTCGATGCGGGCCGGGCCGCCGGTCTCTGTCAGGCACAGGTCCTCGGGGCCCTGCGGATAGCCCAGGTGCGGGCCGTCCAGTGCCGCGCCCGGCGTGACCTTGCAATGCGGTTTCGGGTGCGCGGTGTGCGGCTTGGGATAGGGCGGTTTGAAGCGCATGCCGCCGGGGGTTTCGACGGACCCCAGCAGGATTTGCAGCGTATGCAGGGCGCGGGCGGTCTGAAAGCCGTTGGAATGGGCCGAGATGCCGCGCATCGCGTGCATCGACACGGGCCGCCCGATCATCTTGGGATGGGTGACGCCCCGGAAATCGGTCCACGCCCGGTCAAGCTCGATGGCCTCGTCAAAGGCCACGCGCGCAAGCTCGGCGGCCAGGGCGCGGATGCGGTCGGCGCTGATGCCCGTCTTGCCTGCAACGGCATCGGGCGCCCATTGCGGATCGAGGAACCGCTCGGCCATGGCATGGAAAACGGGGCGATGGGTTATGCCGGCATGTCGGTCGGTGGCGGACAGGTCCGGCTGCACGCCTTCTCCGTTCCACGGCGCGACCTGCCCGGTGCGGCGGTCGATCACCTGCGGCTGGCCCTCGCTGTCCTTAAGCAACAGGCCGTGGCTATCGGAATTGGGGTCGCTGTCGATCAGGCAGGCTGCATTGGTGAACTGCGCCAGGTAGTCCAGATCGACTTTGCCGGCCTTCATCAGCTCGTGGATCAGCGCCATGATCAGCAGACCGTCGGTGCCCGGCGTGATCCCGAACCAGTCATCGGCCACGGCGTTATAGCCCGACCGGATCGGGTTGACGCCGATCATTCGCGCGCCGCGTTCCTTAATCTTGCCGATGCCCATCTTGATGGGGTTGCTGTCGTGGTCCTCGGCCACGCCGAACAGCAGGAACAGCTTGGTATGGTCCCAATCGGGCTGACCAAACTCCCAGAAGGCCCCGCCCATGGTGTAGATGCCCGCCGCCGCCATGTTGACGGAACAGAACCCGCCATGGGCCGCATAATTGGGCGTGCCGAAGGACTGCGCCCAAAGCCCGGTAAAGCTTTGTGACTGATCGCGCCCGGTGAAGAAGGCCAGCTTTTCGGGGGCGGTCTCGCGCAGGGGTTTCAGCCAGCCGGTGGCGATCTCCAGGGCCTCGTCCCAGCTGATTTCCTCAAACTCGCCCGACCCGCGCGGGCCGACCCGTTTCAGCGGTGCGCGCAACCGCGAGGGCGCGTTGACCTGCATGATCCCGGCGCTGCCCTTGGCGCAGAGCACGCCGCGGTTGACCGGATGGTCGCGGTTGCCCTCGATATAGGCGACCTTGCCCTCTTTCATGTGCACGTTGATCCCGCAGCGGCAGGCGCACATGTAGCAGGTGGTCTTGCGCACCTCGTCCGAGACGTGCGGCGACGTGTCCAGCTGTGGCTGATCCTTGGCCATCCGTCAGGTTCCTCCCTGCATCAATAGTATATCAATTGGCCGCGATGACCAGAGGTGCGGGCCTTCAAATTCACCCTCGGGATGCGGGACGTTGCCTGCGATTTCATGTCTCCTTCTGGATCAGGGCCAGCGCATCGCGGGCGATCTGGCGCTCTTCCTCGGCGAGGATCACATGGACGGGCAGGGGGCCGAGCCAGGCGAGGCGGTCCATGATCCGCTGGCGAATCTCCTTCGAATTCTCGCCGATCCCGCCGGTGAAGGCCACGGCATCGACCCCGCCCATGTTTGCGATCAGCGCACCCGCCTGGTGTGTGACGGTCCAGGTGAAGTGGTCCACTGCGAAACGCGCGCGGTCACTGTCCTCGGACAGCAGCTGGCGCATGTCGGAGGTGCCGCCAAGCGCTGCAAGACCGCTGTGCTTGTTGAGCAGGTGGCCGGTCGCGTCGATCCCGATTTCCTCGGCCATCCGCAGCACGGCCATGCCGTCGATATCGCCGGACCGGGTCGCCATGGTGGGGCCAGACAGCGGGGAATAGCCCATCGAGGTGGCGAGGGATTTGCCGTCGCGGATGGCGCACAGGCTGACACCCGCGCCAAGGTGCAGGGCTAGAAGGCGATGCGGCAAGGCGTCGCCGAATTGCGCCACCATCCCCGCATAGGACAGGCCGTGGAACCCGTAGCGGCGCAGCCCCTCGCCGCGCCAATGCTCGGGGATAGCATAGGCCGTTGCCAGCGCCGGCTGGTCCGCGTGAAAGGCCGTGTCGAAACTGGCGTATTGCGGCAAATCGGGTAGGGCCTGGGAAACGGCGTGGAAGCCTGCCAGCGCCGGCGGGTTGTGTAGCGGGGCAAGCGGGATATTGGCCTCGATCGCGGCGATGGCGGCCGCGTCCAGCCGGGCTGGCGCGGTAAGCGCGGTGCCGCCATGGACAACCCGGTGCGCCGCGGCGGTCAGGTCGGCGGCGGCGATGCCGTGGTCCGCAAGGGCCTCGAGAATGGCCGTGATCCCTTCGGCATGGGTCGCGATGCGCCGCTGCTGTCTGACGTCGCCAAGGGCGAGCTGCGCCGCCCCGCCGATGCCCGACACGGCCCCCTCAAGCACCTCTGTCAGGTCCGAGCGGAACAGAGACAGCTTGATCGAGGATGACCCGGTATTGAGTACCAGCAGCATCACGCCGCCCCTGCCACGATCATTCCAAGCGCCGCCGAGGCCAGCCGTGCCGGGGCCGACTGGCTGCGCGAGGTCAGCAGGATCGGGACCCTGGCCCCCATCACAAGTCCACCCGCGCAGCAGCCCATGCCCAGCACCATCAGCTTGAAGACGGCGTTGCCGGTCGTGATGTTGGGCGTCAATATAATATCTGCATCGCCTACCACGGGGCTGTCATAGCCTTTGATCCGCGCGGCCTCTTTCGACAGGATCAGGTCCATCGCCATCGGCCCGGCCACATCCGCCAGGGGCAGGTGATCGCGCGCCCAGGTGGCGATGGCCGCGCTTTCCATGGTGTTGGCGACCGACGGGATCGGATCCTCGGTCGGGGCCAGAAGCGCGGCATGGGGCCGGGCCACCCCCAGCAGTTGCGACAGGCGGACGGCGTGCGACAGGCAGGCCTGGCGCGTCTCCAGGTCCGGGTCCACGTTCAGGGCCGCATCGGTCAGCAGCAGCGGCCGGTCGCTGTGCGGCGCGGTGATGTGGAACACATGACCGCAGCGGCTGCCCGGCGCGCGCAGCCCGGCCGCAGCGGGCAAAAGGCCCTTGAGAAAGGTCGAGGTATGGACCTGCCCCTTCATGATGGCATCAACCTCGCCATTGCGCGCCAGGTCTGCGGCGCGTGTGCTGGCCTCGGCGTGGGGGGCATGGATCAGGCGCAAGCCGCTTATGTCATAGCCGATTTCCTTGGCGGCGGCCTCAATCTTGGGGCGGTCGCCGACAAGGATCGGCTCGGCCAGCCCGGCGTCGGCGGCCTCGCGTATCCCGCCCAGCGGGTGGGCCGCGCCGGCGTTGACCAGCGCCACCCGGGGGCGGGGCAGACCCCGGGCTTGATCCAGCAGACGCCGCGGCGTCCGCGGTTTGGCCGTGGACAGGAAGGGGTAAGGGGCAGTCATGGTGGCTCCGTCGTGAAATGTACCAGGTGCCACTTTCGCGCTGCCGGATCACCGGTCAATGACAGGGATCATGGCCCACGGGGCGTCAGGTGATTTTCTTGCAGGTTGACGCGCGGACCACGCGCCCCCCTTGGGCATCGGGTTGTATCTTTCATCATGAGCGCACCGGACCTCTTATCCGAAAACGCGCGTTAGCGCGGCATCGGTGGCCGCGACGATCCGGTCGATGTCGTCGCGCGTGGCAATCAGTGCGGGCGAGAAGCACAGCGTGTTGTTGCGCCCGGGGATCGAGCGGTTGGTGACGCCGATAATGACGCCCTGCGCGTTGCACGCACCGACGACCTGAGCGGCCTGCCGTTCGTCCACCGGATCGCGGCTGTCGCGGTCGGCCACCAGTTCCGCGCCCAGAAACAGCCCCTTGCCGCGCACCTCGCCAATGACCGCGTGGCGCTCGGCCAGGGCCCGCAGCTGATCCAGCATGTAGTCACCCATTTCGGTGGTGTTCGCCAGCAGGTCCTCGTCCTCGATGATGGCCATGTTCTCCATCGCGGCCGCCGGGCCGGCGGTGCAGCCGCCGAAGGTCGAGATGTCGCGGAAATAGTTCATCGGATCGCTTTCATCGTCCTTGAACATCTCGAAGACCCGTTCCGAGGTCACGCAGCAGGCGATGGCGGCATAGCCCGAGGCTACGCCCTTGGCCATGGTGACGAAATCCGGTTCGATCCCGTAATGCTGGTAGCCGAACCAGGTGCCGGTGCGGCCCACGCCGCAGACGACCTCGTCGATATGCAGCAGGATATCGTACTTGCGGCAGATCTCCTGCACACGCGGCCAATAGCCCTCGGGCGGGACGATCACGCCGCCCCCGGCCGTGACCGGTTCGAGGCAGAGCGCGCCGATGGTGTCCGGGCCTTCGCGCAGGATCACCTGCTCGATCTGGTCGGCGGCCCATTCGCCGTAGTTCTCCTGTGGCGCGCCCTCCTGTTCGTGCTTGCGGTATTCCAAGCAATGCGGCACCCGCACGAAGCCCGGCGCGAAGGGGCCGTACTGCGCGTTGCGTTCGTCCTGTCCACCGGCCGAGAGGCAGCCGATCGTGGTGCCGTGATAATCGCGGTCGCGATAGAGGATCTTGTGCTTGCGCCCGCCGTGGCGCTTGTGGGCGATCTGGCGAACCATCTTGAAGGCCTTCTCGTTCGCCTCCGATCCGGAGTTCGTGTAGTAGACCCGGCTCAAGCCCGGCATCTTCTCGATCAGTTTCTCCGCGAACAGCGCACCGGGCACCGATCCGGCGGCCCCCGCGAAATAGGGCAGCTGGATCAGCTGGTCGCGCACCGCATTGGCGATCCGTTCCCGCCCATAGCCCACGTTCACCGTCCAGACCCCGCCCGAGACACCGTCGATATGTTCCTTGCCGGCCTGGTCCCAGACGCGCATGCCCTTGCCTTCGATGATGATGCGTGGCGCGCCGGTCTCGAAAGGTTTGTGCTGCACCAGGTGGTGCCAGACGTTGGCGCGGTCGGCCTCGACCACGCGGGAGATGTCGTTGGGGCTGAGCGTACCGTCCATGATCTGGTGCCTTTCAGGGTCTGTGCGGGGCCATCCCGCGGGTGCGCGGCGGCCTGGGGCATTCCGCGCAATCTGCGCGCCGCGCGGGGGGCGGGTCAAGGTGGTCAGGGGGTATCGGGGCGCGACCTGGGGACCCTCGCCCGACGCGGCAGCGGGCGACAGGCAATGTTTCTGCTATCGGGGGCTTGACCTTCCTATAGCTGGAACCCTTATGTCCGCTGGCAAAAGGGGACAAACATGACCGTTCAACGACTGGATTTCGAGATCGACGGGCTGAGCTGCGCAGGCTGCGTGGGCCGGGCCGAGAAGGCCATCAATTCGGTCTCGGGGGTTTCGGGGGCCGAGATCAACCTGGCCACCAAATCGGCGCGCGTGGCGCTGGAGGGCGGCGACGCCCGCAGCATCAGCAGTGCGCTCAACGCCGCGGGCTATCCAGCGGTACCGCACCGGCAGCGGCTGGAGATCGCCGGGATGACCTGCGCCTCTTGCGTGGCGCGCGTTGAATCCGCGCTGGAAAAGGTGCCCGGGGTCACGGCGGTGACCGTGAACCTGGCCGACGGTGTGGCCTCGGTCACGACGCTGGACAAAGATACCGGCCCGCTGATCGAGGCGGTCAAGTCTGTCGGCTACGAGGCGCGTCCGGTGCAGACCGGTACCACCGCGGAAGACACCGTCGGCACCGAGATCCGGCACCTGCGCCGGTCCCTCCTGCTGTCGGCGCTGCTGACCCTGCCGATCTTTGTCGTCGAGATGGGGGGCCATGCCGTCCCGTCGTTTCATCAGGTCATCGCCAATACCGTAGGGATGCAGGGCAGTTGGATGATCCAGTTCGTGCTGGCCACGCTGGTTCTGGCGGGTCCGGGGCGGATGTTCTTTGCCAAGGGCATTCCCGCGCTCAGGCGCGCGGCGCCGGACATGAATTCGCTCGTGGCCCTCGGCACGGGCGCGGCCTGGGCTTTCTCGAGCGTTGCAACCTTCCGGCCCCAGTGGCTGCCCGAGGGTACGGTGGCCGTCTATTTCGAGGCCGCCGCGGTGATCGTCACGCTGATCCTGCTGGGCCGCTGGCTCGAGGCGCGTGCGAAGGGCCGCACCGGCGCGGCGATCAAACGGCTGGTGGGGCTGCGCCCCGACACCGCCCGCGTCGACCGCGACGGCGCGGTCCGCGAGGTGCCCGTCGACGAGATCGTGCGCGGCGACCGCGTGCACCTGCGCCCCGGGGATCGCATCCCCGTCGATGGCGAGGTCCTCGACGGCGACTCCTTCGTCGACGAAAGCATGGTGACGGGCGAGCCCGTCGCGGTGGAAAAGACCGCGGGCACCGCGCTCGTCGCCGGCACCGTCAACGGCAACGGCGCGCTGGTGATGCGCGCGACCGCCGTTGGCGCTGACACCATGCTGGCCCGAATCATCGAGATGGTGGAAGAGGCTCAGGGCACCCGCCTGCCGGTGCAGGACCTGGTCAACCGCGTCACGGCGTGGTTCGTACCGGCCGTCATGGGTGTGGCGCTTGTGACCATCGCGCTCTGGCTGGCTTTCGGCCCGGCGCCGGCCTTGCCCTTCGCGCTGGTATCGGGTGTCTCGGTCCTGATCATCGCCTGCCCCTGCGCCATGGGGCTGGCCACGCCCATGTCGATCATGGTCGGCACCGGGCGTGCGGCCGATCTGGGCGTGCTCTTCCGGCGCGGTGACGCTCTGCAATCGCTCCAATCGGTGGAGGTGGTGGCCTTCGACAAGACGGGCACCCTGACCAAGGGCGCGCCGCAGGTGACCGATGTTGCCAGCCAGGGGGACGAGGACGATTTCCTTGCCATGGTCGCAGCCATCGAATCCGCCTCGGACCACCCGCTCGCCGGGGCCATCGTGGCCGCGGCCAAGGCGCGCGGATTGACGCTGCCCCAGGCCAGTGACGTGCAGGCGGTGCCGGGGCTCGGGCTGTCCGGCACGGTGGAGGGCCGGTCCGTCGCCATCGGCAATGCCCGGATGCTGGAGCAGGCCGGCGTGGACGCCAGCGATCTGACCGCGCAGGCCGCGGCCCTGGCCGATCAGGGCCGCACCGTGGTCATGGTCGCCATCGACGGTGCGCCCGCCGGAGTGCTCGGCCTGGCCGATACGCTCAAGCCGACGGCCAAGGCCACCATTGACGCGCTTCATGCCCGGGGCGTACAAATCGCCCTGATCTCGGGTGACAGCGAGGCGGCCGCCAATGCCATCGCCCGCGAACTGGGCATCGACCATGTCGTTGCCGGTGTCCTGCCCGACGGCAAGGTCGAGGCCGTCCGCGCCCTGCAGGACGGGGGCCGCAAGCTGGCCTTCGTCGGTGACGGGATCAACGATGCACCCGCGCTGGCGGCCGCCGATATCGGCATCGCCATGGGCTCGGGCACAGATGTGGCCGTGGAAAGCGCCGATGTCGTGCTTGTCTCGGGCAACCCGGGCGGCGTGGCCGAGGCGGTCGAGATCAGCCGCCGCACCCTGCGCAACATCTGGCAGAACCTCGGCTGGGCCTTTGGCTACAACGTGTTGCTGATCCCCGTTGCGGCGGGCCTGCTCTACATTTTCGGCGGGCCGCTGCTGTCGCCGCAACTGGCCGCCGGGGCCATGGCGCTGTCTTCGGTACTGGTCGTCACCAATGCCCTGCGTCTGCGCCGCGTCAGGATCGAGGCCCAGTCATGAACATCAAGGAGGTTGCCACCCGCACCGGCCTGCCCGCGAAGACGATCCGCTACTACGAGGACATCGGCCTGGTCACCGCGGACCGGGCCGAGAATGGCTATCGCATCTTCGAGCGCACCCATGTGCACAAGCTGGCCTTTCTCGCGCAGGCCCGGGGCCTTGGGTTTTCCATCGAGGACTGCCGCGGGCTGCTGGCCCTGTGGGAGGATCGCGACCGCGCCAGCGGCGATGTCCGGGCCATCGCCAAGGCCCACCTGGCCGAGATCGAGGAAAAGATTGCCGGGCTGGAGGAAATGCGCGCCACCCTGTCGGACCTCGTCGCCGCCTGCCACGGCGACGACCGCCCCGATTGCCCGATCCTGAACCGGTTGGAAGCAGGCTGATCTTGCCGAAAATTCAAGTTTATCCGCTTCGGAGTCTTCGGGTTTGAAATACCGCGGGGGGCGGCCGCAGACCGACGGGGGCAGAGCCCCCAACCGCCCTCACAGCTTGCGCGTCAGCCGGGTCAGCATCCCGAGGCAGGCTTCCAACTGGTCCACCGCGACATATTCGTCAGGCTTGTGCGCCTGGGCGATGGACCCCGGCCCGCAGACCACCGCCGAACAGCCCAGCTTCTGGAACAATCCCGCCTCGGTGCCGAAGGGAACCAGCCCGCAGCCGTTGGCCCCGGTAAGTTCCATGCACAGATCGCGCGCCGCGTTGTCGTCCATGGGCTCAAGGCCGTCGACCTCGGCGATTGTCTCGGTCTCGATCCGCGCGCGCGGGTCCACCTTCCGCATGGCGGGCAAGAGCGTTTCCGCGACATAGGCGGCCAGGTCAGCTTTCACGAAAGCCGCGTCGGATTGCTGAACCGGGCGCATTTCCCATTCCACTTCGGCCGTGCCGGGGATCACGTTATGGGCGATGCCGCCATGCAGGGCCCCTGTGTTGATCGTGGACCAGGGCGGGTCGAACTTCGATCCTTCGGGCGCCCGCTCGCGCAGGCGGTCGGACAGTTCGATCAGACGGGTGACGTAGCGCACTGCGTAGTCCACCGCGTTGACGCCCAGATCGGGCGATGATCCGTGCCCCTCCAGCCCGGTGAAACGCGTGGTGTATTCATAGCAGCCCTTGTGCCCCTCGATCACGCGCATCTCGGTCGGCTCGCCGATGATGGCGAGGGCCGGGCGCAGGCCCTTTTCGCGCAGGTGATCGACGAGCGCCTGCCCGCCCAGGCAGCCCACCTCCTCGTCATAGGTGAAGGCCATGTGCAGCGGGCGGGTCGTCGCTGCCTCGGCGAATCGTGGCGCCAGCGCGATGCAGGCGGCGATGAAGCCCTTCATGTCGCAGGTGCCCCGGCCGTGAAGCCGCCCCTCGGCCTCGGTCAGTACGAAGGGGTCGGTCGTCCAGGGCTGGTCGGCCACCGGCACGACGTCTGTATGCCCGGACAGGACGATGCCACCATCGCGGTCGGGGCCGAAACTGGCCAACAGATTGGCCTTCTGCCCGCTGGCGTCATGCTGCACCTCCACCCGCGCGCCATGGTGTTCCAGAACACCGGCAACATGGTGGATGAGTCTGAGGTTGCTGTCCGCGGAAACGGTGGGAAAGCCGACAAGCCTGCGCAACTCGTCGATACAGGTGGTCAGATCGGTCATGTCACAAGCGTTGGACCGGGACGAGCGGCGCGTCAATCCCGCCTGCGCCCGGCAACGATTCGCGCGCTGTGCCGGAGCGAGGCCACGCCGGACCGTCGATGCCCCTCGGGTCGACAATTTTAGGCGATGTCTATCGCGTCAACCCCGTGATGCGCCGTTGCGCCGCGCCGGAAAACTTCGGCGCAGGGGCAGCGGCACGGCATCTGTTACAAAACCGTCATATAAATGTTGCATAAGCATCATCGGCAATCCGTAGCCCTGCGCCCCAAGGTCAGTCGGCTCGCGGCTGATCGTCTGCAAGACAATATCAGGAGTATCCCATGTCGCTTGCAAAAATGACCGCCTCTGCCTTGGCGATCGCTGCCGTTTCGGCCACTGCGGTTGCTGCCCAAGACCGCAGCACGATCCGCATCGTCGGCTCGTCCACCGTTTTCCCCTTCGCCACTGCCGTCGTCGAGGAGTTCGGCAACTCCACCGAATTTGACACCCCGGTCATCGAATCGACCGGTTCGGGCGGCGGCCTCAAGCTGTTTTGCGAAGGCGTTGGCGTCGAGCACCCCGACCTCACCAACGCTTCGCGTCGCGTGAAGCTGTCCGAGGTCGAGACCTGCGCCGAGAACGGCGTTGAGTTCACCGAGATTCTGGTCGGCTACGACGGTCTCGTGATGGCCAACTCCGCCGACGGCCCGAAGTTCGACCTGTCCAAGGCCCAGGTCTGGGAAGCCCTGGCCGCCGAAGGTCCGATGCCGGCCATGTGGTCCGACATCGATCCGGCCCTTCCCGCCATCGAGATCGAAGTTCAGGGTCCCCCGCCGACCTCCGGCACCCGTGACTCCTTCGAAGAGCTGGTCATGGAAGTCGGCTGTGAAGAAGCCGGTGGCGAAGACTGCGGCGGTGCCGGCATGGAACTCCGTGAGGATGGCCCCTTCGTCGAAGCTGGTGAGAACGACAACCTGATCGTCTCCAAGCTCGAAGCCAACGAAAATGCGCTTGGCATCTTCGGCTTCTCGAACCTCGATCAGAACCGTGACTCGCTGCAGGGTGTCGTGATCGACGGTGTCGAGCCGACCTTCGAAGCCATCGCGTCCGACGAGTATCCGGTGTCGCGCTCGATGTTCTTCTACATCAAGCACGCCCACGTCGACGTCATCCCGGGCATCAAGGAATACGCCCGTGAATTCGTCAGCGCACAGGGCCCGGGCGGCTACCTGGCTGACGTCGGCCTGATCCCGGTTTCCGAGGATGCCCAGCAGGCAAACCTCGAAGCCATCGAGGAACTGCCGACTCTGACGACCGAAAACTACTGATCCGATTGATCGGACAAGGCCGGGGGCGGTGTGCCGCCCCCGGCATTTTCAATCACGCGCGACCCGATCCTCAGCCGGAGCGGGTCACACTGGGGTCCTCGCATGTTCCTTGCCCTATTTCTCTTTGTTCCAGTCGCGGCCGCGGTCGCCTATGTCGCGTCGCGCCAGCGCGCCATGGCGCTTTCGGCAGCAGCCGGTCAGCGCCTGCACTCCCGGCCGCAGCACCACGGGTTGCACAGCGCCATGTGGGTTTTGCTGGCAGGCTGGGGCGCGCTGATCATTCTGACCGTTGTTGGCGAATCCCTGATCCACAGAATCCTCCTGGGCCGGATCAGTGACGCGTTGCCCAACGATCGCCCCCTGGATTGGAACCTGGTCCTGTCGGACGCAAGAAGCCTTGCGCAGGGCGCCGTCGTGTCGAGCACCGATGCGCTGCGCGAGCAGATTGCCGCCGCGTTTTCCTGGATGAATGGGACACTCCTTTGGGTCGTCACCCTGGCAACGCTCGGCGGTGCAATCGCCGCGGCCTGGTTGACCTACCGGGCCATCGCGATCGAGACCCGCGCCCGGGTCCGGGCGGAAACCATTATTCGCCGTGGTCTGGCCGTGATGGCAACGGTTGCCGTTCTCACCACCATCGGGATCGTGCTGTCGCTGATCTTCGAGACGGTCCGGTTTTTCGGCGCCATCGACTGGCAGCTTCACAAGTTCCTCTTCGGGACCACCTGGAGCCCGCTGTCAGGTGTCTTCGAGGGCGAGATGGACGCCGACAAGGTCGGGATCGTGCCGCTCTTCGCGGGCACGCTGATGATTACCCTGATCGCCATGCTCGTCGCGGTGCCGGTTGGCTTGTTCGCGGCGATCTACCTGTCGGATTTTGCCAACCATCGGGTGCGGGCCGTGGTCAAGCCGGTGATGGAACTGCTCGCCGGGATCCCGACGGTCGTTTACGGGTTTTTCGCGGTGATCACCGTTGCCCCCTTGCTGCGCGATGCCGGCGCGGCGATTGGTGTCCCGATCGCGTCGGAATCCGCGCTTGCGGCCGGCATGGTGATGGGGATCATGATCATTCCCTTCATCTCGTCGCTGAGCGACGACGTCATCAACTCCGTCCCCCAAAGCCTGCGCGACGGCTCGCTCAGCCTTGGCGCGACCAAGGCCGAAACGATCCGGCAGGTCGTCCTGCCCGCCGCCTTGCCCGGGATCGTCTCGGCGATCGTGCTGGGCGTCAGCAAGGCCATCGGTGAAACAATGATCGTGGTCATGGCCGCCGGCCAGGGGCCCAACCTGACCGGCAACCCGCTGGAGGCTATGACGACCGTGACGGTACAAATCGTCGCGCTGATCACCGGTGATACGGATGCCAAGACGGCCGCGGGCCCGGCCTTCACGCTCGGTTTCACGCTCTTCGTGATGACACTTCTGATGAACATGCTCGCCCAGCGGCTGGTTGCCCGCTTCCGCGAAGCCTACGACTGACGGGACCCGAACATGGCTGACCTCGCTTCCAATAGCCCCGACGCCGCGCCCCGCCCCGGCAGCCTTGCCGCCGGGTCGGACCGTCTGCGCAAGCGGCGCCGCGCCGAATTGCGGTTGAAGATCTACGGACTTTCCGCCATCGGCATCGCGGCGGCGGCGCTGATCGCGCTGCTGTCCACCGTCGTGTTCCAGGCCGGCGGCGCCCTCTTCTCCACTTATTTCGACAAGGAAATCCAGCTTGACACCGAGTTTCTCGGGGTCACGGCAAGTTCGGACCCGGATGTCATCCGCCGCGCCGACTTCGACGCCCTGATCGAACGGGGCCTGGAAGAGCGCTTCCCCCTGGCCACCGGGCGGCAGGAACGGCGCGAGCTGCACGACCTCGTCTCCGGCGGGGCCAACTTCGAGCTGGCCGAACATGTTGCCGCCAACCCGGATCTGCTTGGGCAGAGCATCAACTTCCCGCTGATCGGGTCCGACACGCTGGACCTCTACAAGCAGGGCGCCTATGGGCAGCTCGACCGGCAGCCGATCAACGGCCTGCTTTCGGTTTCGGAACGTGAAGACGGCAGCCTCGACATTTCATCGAGCGCCAATGACTTCAGCGAGGCCCTGCGCCAGGTCAAGGCCCAGCTTTACATAGATGCAGACCGGCTGCGCCGGCAAGCCAGCCGCCAGGAAAACGCGATCCGGGTCTACGGTGAACGGGCCGAGGCGGCCGAGACCGACGAAGAGCGCAGCGAGCATTTGGCCGATCAGGACCTCGCACGCGAGCGGCGCGACGCCCTGATCGCCGAGGCTGAGGGGCTTGAGGCGCGCGCCAACGGCGCCGGCGGCGCCGAAGAGGCCGACGACGAGAACGTCTCGCTCTTGATTAAGGCCGGCGGCGGATGGATGCGTCTGACCGAGGTGAATAGGGCGGACGGCACGGGCGAGATGCTCACCCAGGTCGACCTGCCGATCGAGGACAGCGAAGCCTGGTCGTTCCATATCCTGGCGATGCCCGAGGGCAATCGCCCGTTCAGCGACCATCAGATCGCCTGGGCCGAAACGCTCGATGAAGCAGGGCTGATCGAGCGGGTCTTCAACACCCGCTTCTTCACGGCCGCCGACAGTCGCGCGCCGGAACTGGCGGGCATCTGGGGCGCGGTCGTGGGCTCGTTCTGGACCATGATCGTCACCTTCAGCCTGGCCTTCCCGGTCGGGGTGCTCGGCGCGATCTACTTGCAGGAATTCGCGCCGCGGAATCGCTTCACCGACTTCATTGAGGTGAACATCAACAACCTTGCCGCGGTTCCGTCGATCGTCTTCGGCCTGCTCGGGCTGGCGGTCTTCCTCAGCTTCTTCGGGATGCCGCGGTCGGCTCCGCTGGTGGGCGGGATCGTGCTGGCCTTGATGACGCTGCCGACGATCATCATCGCTTCGCGGGCCGCCCTGCGGGCCGTGCCGCCTTCGATCCGCGAGGCCGCGCTAGGCGTCGGGGCCTCGAAGGTGCAGGCGGTGTTCCACCATGTGCTGCCGCTGGCGATGCCCGGCATCCTGACCGGCACGATCATCGGAATGGCCGCGGCGCTTGGCGAAACCGCGCCGCTGCTGCTGATCGGCATGGTGGCCTTCATCGTCGAGGTGCCTTCGGGCATTATGGACAACGCGACGGTCCTGCCGGTGCAGGTCTTCCGCTGGTCCGATTTCCCGGAACGGGCTTTCGAGGCCAAGACCGCGGCGGCAATTTGCGTGCTGCTCACCTTCCTTGTTGTTATGAACGCACTTGCCATCTTCCTGCGCAAGCGCTTCGAACGCCGCTGGTAAAGGGGACCCGGACCATGAATGATATGAGACTGATTGAGAGAGCGGTTGATATGGACGACATCAAGATCTCGGCCCGCGACGTGCAGGTCTACTACGGGGACAATCACGCCATCAAGGACGTGCGTGTCGACATCGAGGACAAGACGGTGACCGCCTTCATCGGCCCGTCGGGCTGCGGCAAGTCGACCTTCCTGCGCTGTCTGAACCGTATGAACGACACGATCGAGGTCTGCCGCGTCGAGGGCGATATCCGCCTGGACGGCGAGGACATCAACGACCGGCGGGTGGACCCTGTCCAGTTGCGCGCCAAGGTCGGCATGGTGTTCCAGAAGCCGAACCCCTTCCCGAAGTCGATCTATGACAACGTGGCTTATGGCCCCAAGATCCACGGCATGGCCGGCAACAAGGCCGAACTTGACGAAATCGTCGAGAAGGCCCTGCGCCGCGGTGCGATCTGGGACGAGGTCAAGGATCGCCTGGACGCGCCCGGCACCGGCCTTTCGGGCGGCCAGCAGCAGCGCCTTTGCATCGCCCGCGCCGTCGCGACCGAGCCCGAGGTCCTGCTGATGGACGAGCCCTGTTCGGCGCTCGATCCCATCGCGACGGCGCAGGTCGAGGAACTGATCGACGAATTGCGCCAGAACTACTGCGTGGTCATCGTGACCCACTCGATGCAACAGGCCGCGCGGGTCAGCCAGAAGACCGCCTTCTTCCACCTCGGTGATCTCGTGGAATACGACGAGACCGGGAAAATCTTTACCAATCCCCAGGATGAGCGCACGGAAAGCTACATCACCGGGCGTATCGGGTGATACAATGAACCAGGAACATATTTCCTCTGCCTTCGATCGCGATCTCGAGGCAATCCAGGCCCTGATGGTCAAAATGGGCGGCCTTGTCGAGGCGGCCATCCTCGACGGGGCCAAGGCCGTGACGACGCGGGACAACGACCTGGCCGAACAGATCCGCCAGGGCGACAAGGCCATCGACGATCTCGAAGAACGCATCAACGAGGAAGCGGCCCGCACCATCGCGCTGCGCGCGCCGGTGTCCAGCGACCTGCGGATCGTGCTGTCGGTGCTCAAGCTCGCCGCCAGCCTCGAACGCATCGGCGACTATGCCCGCAATCTGGCCAAGCGCACCGAGGTCCTGGCCGATCAACGCCCGATCAGCGGCCCGGACAAGGCGCTCAAGCGCATGGCCAAGGAGGTGCAGCGGATGCTCAAGGACGTGCTGGATGCCTACGTGCGCCGCGACGCCGAACTGGCCGAGGACGTGCGCCAGCGTGACGAGGAAGTCGACGAGATGTACAACGCGCTGTTCCGCGAGTTCCTGACCTTCATGATGGAGGACCCGCGCAGCATCACCGCCTGCATGCACCTGCATTTCATCGCCAAGAACGTCGAACGCATGGGCGATCTGGTCACCAACATGGCCGAACAGGTGATCTACATGGTGTCCGGCGAGATGCCCGACGACAACCGCCCCAAGAGCGACGAGACGGCCTTCATTTCAGGCGAAACATAGACTCATGTCCCCTTCCACGCAGCCACATGTACTTGTGGTCGAGGATGAACTGGCACAGCGCGAAGTCCTTGGCTACAACCTTGAAGCCGAAGGGTTCCGGACCACCAAGGCCGAGGACGGGGAACAGGCCCTCATTATGGTGGACGAGGACATGCCGGACGTCATCGTGCTGGACTGGATGCTGCCCAATGTCTCGGGGATAGAGGTATGCCGGCAGCTCAAGACCCGGCCAGAGACGCGCGGCGTGCCGATCATCATGCTTTCGGCCCGGTCCGAGGAGGTGGACAAGGTCCGCGGCCTGGAAACGGGCGCGGACGACTACGTGGTCAAGCCCTATTCCGTGTCCGAATTGCTGGCCCGGATCCGCACGCAGTTGCGGCGCGTGCGCCCGGCCACGGTGGGGCAGATTCTTGTCTTCGACGACATCGAGCTGGACAGTGAAACTCACCGCGTCAAACGGTCCAACAAGCTGCTCAAGCTGGGGCCGACCGAGTTCCGTCTTTTGACGACCTTCATGGAGAAACCGGGTCGTGTCTGGTCGCGCGAACAGCTACTGGACCGGGTCTGGGGCCGCGATATATATGTCGACACCCGCACCGTTGACGTCCACATCGGCCGCTTGCGCAAGGCCCTGACCCAGCACGGTGGCGATGATCCCGTGCGCACGGTGCGCGGGGCGGGCTATGCGCTGGGGTGACGCCGGTTTTGTCACGCGGTTGTCTTGAAACTCTGGTTTACTCGCTCGTGAAGATGAATCGTGGTGGTCCCGGGGGACAGATGACCGGCTTTTTCTGGAATTTCGTGCTTGGCACCGGCGTTGCGTTGCTTGCCTGGCTGGCCCTCGAGTGGGTGATGTTCCGCCTTTTGCCGCGGATGGAAGCCTGGCTGCCCGATGACATCTGCGGGCCGGGTGGCTGGTTCTACGACACCGAGCACCGCAGCGGCATCTTTGATCGCCCGCCGCGGCGCATGGGCTGAGCTACGGCTTTCGGCGTCTGCCAAAGGGTGTCATGCCAAAGCGCCGCTTGAAATGGCGTGACAGCACCGAGACCGAGTTGAATCCGGCGGCTGTCGCGACCTCCATCACGCTCATGTCCGTTTCGGCCAGCAGCGAATGCGCCCGGTCCAGCCGGATGTTGCGGTAGATCGCGGCGGGTGGCTCGCCCAGGCTCCGGGTGAATTGCCGCTCCATCTGGCGGCGCGACACGCCCGCGCCCTCGGCAAGCTCTTCAAGCGTGAGCGGCTCCTCGATATTGGCGTACATGGCGCGCAGAACATGCAGCAGCTTGGGGTTGCGGCTGTCTATGGCCCGCGCGATCGAAGAGCGCTGCTCGCGCCCCGGCCTCTGGTTGGGATCGTTCAGGCACATGTCGGACACCGCGACGGCGAAGGCCTCGCCGTAGTCCTCGGCGATGATGGACAGCATCATCTCGGTCGAGGCCGAACCGCCGCTGCAGGTGCGGAGAGGCCCGTCCGCCTCGAAGCGGGTCAGGCTGGGGCTGAGGTCGGGATAGGCCTCGCGGAACCCCGGCTGGTTCTCCCAGTGCAGGGTAAAGCGCTTGTTGTCGAGCAGCCCGGCGCGCGCCAGGGTCATGGCCCCGGTGCAGATGCCGCCGACCGGGCTACCGAAACGGGCATGTTTCCGGACCGCTGCAAGAACGGCCTCCGAGGCGACCTCGGTGCCCCGGTTGCCGGAACAGACGAATAGATCCAGGTCGTCGGTCAGCGCCTCCAACCCGCCATGTACACCCATTTCGACCCCCGATGAGGCAGGCACCGGGTTGCCGTCTTCGGACATCACGACCCAGCCGTAAAGCGGCCGCTGGGCAAGCTGGTTGGCCACCCGCAGCGGGTCCAGCGCGGAACTGAAGGCCAGCAGCGTGAACTCGCGCAGCAACAGGAACCCGAACCAGCGCGTCGGCAGCGGTGTCTCGATCGGGTAGGTGAAGGCGCCCGCGGGCACATGCGCCTGTCGGATGGTCATGGCCTATCCCCTTTCCACCGGCGCTGGTCCGCGCGCATGACGATTGCGCCGTCACGCTGACAGGGGGCGATGTCGTCTGGCGTCAGCAGTGGGTGGGGCACGGCGGTTTCTCCGGGTTTGCGCTACGTTCTGCCATAGCACGGAAAAGCCCCGGCAAAACAAGGCCTGCCTCAGCCGCCGTCGCGCACCTCGCGCACCCAGGCGACGATCGAGCGGCGCGCCGCATCATCCATCTGGATCGCATTGGACGGGGGCATCGCGTGGCTGATACCGGCCTGCAGGTAGATCTGCCCGGCCTGGCGCGCCACGTCTCCGCGCGTTTCCAGGTGAACGCCCTTGGGCGCCCAGTGCATGTTGCCCCAGGCGGGATCGCGCGCATGGCACATGGAGCAATTGCCCACCACCGCGAAATAGGCCTCCTCGAAGCCCTCGGCCGAGGCGTATTGCTGCTCGTGCTCTGTCAGCGGCCGCGCCTCGGCCTCTTCCCGGGTCTCGCCCGGGCGGTAGGTGGACAGCCAGGCGATCACGATCATCAACAGCACCGTGACGAACCAGGTCCAGTGCGGCCCCTTGCCAGTGCGGTGCATGGTGTTGAAATAGTGCCGTATCGTCACGCCGGTCAGAAAGATCAGGCTGGCGATCAGCCAGCTGAATTCGGTGGCGAAGGCCAGCGGGTAGTGGTTCGACAGCATCAGGAAGATGACCGGCAGCGTCAGGTAGTTGTTATGCGTCGAACGCAGCTTGGCGATCTTGCCGTACTTGGCATCCGGGGTCCGTCCGGCCTTGAGGTCGGCAACCACGATGCGCTGGTTCGGCATGATCTGGAAAAAGACGTTCGCGGTCATGATCGTGGCGGTGAAGGCGCCCAGGTGCAGCAGTGCGGCGCGCCCGGTAAAGATCTGGTCATAGCCCCAGGACATGACCACCAGGATCACGAAGAGGATCAGCATCAGCACCGTCGGATTTTCGCCCAGCCGCGACTTGCACAGCTGATCGTAGGCGATCCAGCCGATGGTCAGCGACGCCGCCGAGATGGCGATGCCCTGCCAGAGCGCCAGATCGGCCTTTGTTGGGTCCAGCAGGTAGAGTTCTCCGCCGACCCAGTAGACGATCATCAGGAGCGCCGCACCGGACAGCCAGGTCGTGTAGCTTTGCCATTTGTGCCAGGTCAGATGCTCGGGCAGCCGCGCCGGGGCCACCATGTATTTCGTGGTGTGGTAGAAGCCCCCGCCGTGGACCTCCCATTCCTCTCCCGCGGCGCCCTCGGGCATGTCCGGGGCGGGTCTGAGCGCCAGGTCCAGCGCGATGAAATAGAACGAGGCCCCGATCCAGGCCATCGCGGTGATGACATGCAGCCAGCGTACCGAAAAGGCGATCCAGTCCCAGATGATTGCCAGGTCGTACATGCGGGCCTCCTGAAGATTCGACGTCGAGCGAAGTCTAGGCGCCCCTGATTTATTCTGCTATCGCCGGAAAAGCCCAAGCAGCATCAAAAATTACAAAATAATGTCCTATCTCGACAATATCCGAACATTTGTCCGTGTCTACGAGTTGGGCAGCATGTCCGCCGCGGGCCGGGATTTGCGGATCTCCCCTGCCGTGACCTCTTCGCGGATTTCGCAGTTGGAGGAACACCTGGGCGTGCGTCTGTTCCAGCGCACGACCCGCAGCCTGACACCAACGGAACAGGGGCAGTCCTTCTATCGTGGCGCGACCGAGATCCTGGAGGCGGTGGAAAGCGCCGAGGCGCAGATCGCCAATATCACCGAGAACCTGCGCGGGTCTCTGTATGTCGCCGCGCCGCTGGGGGTGGGGCGGCGGCTGATCGCGCCGCAGGTGCCGGATTTCCTGTCGGACTACCCCGAGGTCAGCGTGCGGCTGCGCCTGACCGACCGAAAGGTGGACCTGACGACCGAAGGGCTGGACCTGGCCTTTTTCCTGGGCCAGCCCGAGGACAGCAACCTGCGCATCCGCAAGATCGCCGATGTGGCTCGTGTGCTTTGCGCCGCGCCCGCCTATATCGCCCGGCGCGGCAAGCCCGCGAACGGCACCAAACTGGTCGAGGAACGGCACGAGTGCCTGTCCTTGCGGTTTCCGGGCGCGACGGAGTTCCAGTGGCGGCTTTCGACGCCCGAGGGGCCGCAGCGGTTTCGCGTTTCGGGGCGCTACGAATGCGATGATGGCGACGTGCTGACCGACTGGGCGTTGGCCGGGCAGGGGGTGGCCATGAAGCCCGTCTTCGAGATCGCGGATCATCTTGCCGCCGGTCGCCTGGTGCCGGTCGCGGAACAGACCCCGCCCGAGCCGATCCAGATGGCCTGCCTGTTCACCCACCGGCGACGGCAAGACCCCAAGACGCGGCTGTTCATGGAATTCATGATCGACCGCATCGCCAGGGCGGTGTCGGGCGCGTAAGTGGGCGGCCCGTCCTGATGGCATCCAATCTGGGCATTGCGCGGCTTGGGCGCAATGTCCGCCCGGGGGCGCGCAGCGAACCGACCGCTAACTGCCCCGATAGGTCGAATACCCGAACGGCGAGAGCAGCAGTGGAACGTGGTAATGCGCCGCCTCCGACATGCCGAAGCGGATCGGGATCACGTCCAGGAAGCGTGGGCTTTCGGGCGGCGTGCCGATGGCATCCAGGTATGCCCCCGCTTGAAAGACCAGTTCGTATTCGCCTGTCTTGAAGACCTCTTCGGGCAGGATCTGTTCATCCGTGCGCCCGTCCGCGTTGGTGACCAGTGTCTTGAGCAGGCGGCGGTCGCCGTCCAGCCGAAACAGCTCGATCCGCAGGCCTTCGGCCGGGCAGCCGCGGGCGGTATCCAGGACATGGGTCGTCAAGTATCCGGTCATGGCGCACTCTTTTTCCTTTGGGCTGTCCCGCTTCTCGCCCGTCAGGGCGGGCAGGGCAAGCCGAAGCTCCTTCTTGGAGCTTTTGAAAAACATCTGGTATTTCCTCGTATATGAGGGATCAAAAGAAGGGAGCCAGCCTTGGCACGCTATCCACGCGACATGACCGGCCACGGGGCCACGCCACCGCAGCCGAACTGGCCCGACGGGGCGAAGATCGCCGTTCAGATCGTCCTGAATTTCGAGGAGGGCGGCGAGAACAACGTCCTGCATGGCGATGCCGCCTCCGAGGCCTTCCTGTCCGAGATCACCGGTGCCCAGCCCTGGCCGGGCCAGCGGCATTGGAACATGGAATCGATCTATGAATACGGCAGCCGGGCCGGGTTCTGGCGTATCCATCGCCTGCTGCGACAGACCCCGATCACCGTTTACGGCGTGGCCACCGCCCTTGCCCGCGCGCCGCAGCAACTGGCCGCGATGCAGGCGGCGGGCTGGGAAATCGCCAGCCACGGCTTGAAATGGGTCGAACACAAGGACATGGATGCAGACGACGAGCGCGCCCAGATCCGCGAGGCGATCCGCCTGCATTGCGAGGTGACGGGCAAGGCCCCGCGCGGCTGGTATACCGGACGCTGTTCCATGCACACGATCGACCTGGCCGCGCAAGAGGGCGACTTTGCCTATATCGCCGACAGCTATGCCGATGATCTGCCATACTGGATAGAGGCCGGAGGCAAGGACCAACTGATCGTGCCCTACACCATGGATTGCAACGACATGCGCTTTGCTATCCAGGCGGGGTTCACCAACGGGGCGCAGTTCGAAAGCTATCTCAAGGACAGTTTCGACTATCTTTATGCCGAGGGGCAGGCGGGTGCGCCCAAAATGCTTTCCATCGGGCTGCATTGCCGCCTTGTCGGGCGCCCCGGCCGCGCTGCCGCACTGGCCCGCGTGCTGGACCATATCCGCAAACATGACGGTGTCTGGTTCGCCACCCGCGAACAGATCGCCGATCACTGGGCGCGGCAGCATCCGCCGCAGGCCCTGCCACGGCCCTCGCAGATGGACAAGGCGGATTTCGTGGCCCAGTTCGGTGGAGTCTTCGAGCACAGCCCCTGGATCGCCGAGGGCGCCTGGGACCTGGAGCTTGGCCCCGCCCACGACAGCGCCCAGGGCGTGCACAATGCACTGGCCCGCGTGTTCCGGTCCGCCCCCGAGGACAAGCGCCTTGGGGTTCTGACCGCGCACCCGGACCTTGCGGGCAAACTGGCCGCGGCGCGGCGGCTGACAGACGAGTCGACGGCCGAGCAGGCCAGCGCCGGGCTGGATGCGCTGACCGATGCCGAACGCGAGACCCTCACGCGGCTTAACGATGCCTACACTGCCAAGTTCGGCTTTCCCTTCATCATCGCGGTGCGGGATCACGACAAGGCCTCGATCATGGCGGCCTTCCGGGCGCGGCTGGAAAACGACCGTGCGACGGAGTTTGCCGAAGCCTGCCGCCAGGTCGAGCGTATCGCCGAGTTGCGCCTGATCGAGAAGCTGGGCGGATGACCCAACGCATCCGCCCCCAGCCGCTGACAGCCGAGGCCTTCGCCCCCTTCGGCGATGTGCTGGACGTGGCCGGTGCGCCGGACAAGATCATCAATCAAGGGTTTTGCGGCCGCTATCACGACAGGGCCCGGCTGGACTTTGGCGCGGGTCGCGCGGGGATCAGCCTGTTCAAGGCCCAGCCGCGCGCGCTGCCTTATCATCTCGACATGATGGAGCGTCACCCCGAGGGCAGCCAGTCCTTTATCCCGATGAGCATGGATGCCTTTCTGGTGATCGTCGCGCCAGACGCGGGCGGCCATCCCGGCCCGCCGGTGGCCTTCATAACTGCGCCCGGCCAGGGCGTGAATTACCACCGCGGGGTCTGGCACGGCGTGCTGACCCCGCTGGCTGCACCGGGCCTTTTCGCGGTGATCGACCGCATCGGCGACGGACCAAACCTCGAGGAGCACTGGTTCGATCAGGCATACGAGGTCATCCGCGCATGACGAATTTCGCGGATCGACCGGCCCGGATTGCGCCCGGTGTCACATCTCGCGCGCGGCCATACGGCGCGCCATGTCCAGCATCCGCGCCGAAAAGCCCCATTCGTTGTCATACCAGCCCAGCAGCCGTAGCTGTCCGCCGGCGATGACCTGCGTCTCCGGCAAGGCCAGTACCAGCGATTCCGTCCGCCCTCGAAAATCGGTGGACACGCAGGGGTCGTTGGTCATTCCGAAGAGGCGCCGATCGGCCAGGGCCTCGGTCAGGGCGATATTTGCGTCGCCTTCGGGCGGTCTATCCAGTTGCAGCACCGCATCCAACGCCGAGACCGAGATCGTTGGAACCCGGACAGCGGCAACGCTGAGCCGGTCGCGGAAATGGGGCAGAACCCCCGTGACCTGATCCATGGCGCTGCTGGTCGTGGGCACCATGGACACACCCGCCGCCCGGCTGCGCTCAAGGTTGGCCCCGGGCTGGTCCACCGTGGGCTGGCTGCCGGTGTAGCAATGCACCGTCGTGACATGGGCGCGGGTGATCCCGAAGGCCTGGTCCAGCGCCCGCAGCATCGGCGCGATGGCATTGGTGGTGCAAGAGGCATTGGATACGATGCGGGCCTCGCCCGGCTCATCCTCGTTCGCGCCCAGAACGGTGGTACAGTCTGCGGCGGGCGAAGGCCCGGAGATCAACACCTGCGTGGCGCCCGCCCGCAGCCCGGCCTGCGCCGTGTCACGATCCTTGGCACGGCCCGTGCATTCCAGCACCACGTCCACCTCGGCCAGGTCGAGTTTGCGCAGCTCCGGTTCATTGTGGAAGGGCAGGCGCGTTTCGCCCGTCTGTATCCAGCCCGGTCCGGCCTCCACTGGCTGCGGGAAGGGGCCATAGACGCTGTCGTAGCGCAACAGATAGGCGCATGTTTCCAGCGGCGCGATGTCGTTGACGCCCGCGATCTCGATACCTGCCCCTGCCGGGGTCGTCAGGATCTGGCGAAACAGGCTGCGCCCGATGCGGCCAAAGCCGTTGATGAAGACGCGGATGGGGCGAGACACGGGCAGGGCCCTCCTGACGGGACACGAAAGCCGGCCGTGTCCGAGCCACAACCGGCAGGTGGTGCATAGCGGAAAGCGTGGCGGTGGTCCAAGCCCTGGAGCCTGTCGCGCGCATTGGCGTTCTCCTCACGGGCTCAGAAAAAATCACCCTCGATGGCGAGGTCCACCACCGCCGCGGCCCTGGCCAGGTCCTGTAGGCCCGAACGGACCCTCTCGAAAAGGTGATTTCCTCACCGGCGCTGCGCCCGGGGTGTCTGCCGTTGATGGCCGCGCCAAAGTCGTGGATGTCGCTTTCTCTGCGCGGGTTCAGTAGCCGCGCCCGCGGGCCGAGACCGGCCAGACGGATTCGACCTTGCCGCCGCGCACACCGACAAACCAGTCATGGAGATTGACGGTGGGGTCGCAGTGCCCGGGCACCAGCCTCAGCTTATCGTTGATCCCGAGCACCCCGTCCGGATCGGACAGGACGCCATGCTCGTCCGAGCCTTCGACATAGGCCAGGTCGTCGCGGCCAAAGACCACCGGCAGGCCGCTGTCGACCGACTGTGCCTTGAGCCCCGCATCGACGATGGCCTTGTCAGGTCTCACATGGCTCATGACGCTGGTCAGGACGTAAAGGGCGTTTTCCCATTCGCCCTGGTCGATGCGTTTGCCGTGCTTGTCGCGGATACGGCCATAGTCGGCGTCCATGAAGGCGTAGGAGCCGCACTGCAGTTCGTTGTAGACGCCCGAGTTGGACTCGAAATAATAAGAGCCGGTGCCACCACCGCCGACGATGTCGCAGTCCAGGCCTACGGCCTTGAGCGCATCGACCGCCGCGCGCACCTGTGCCACGGCCAGGTCGATCTTGGCCTTGCGGGCGTCGTACCTGCCCAGGTGCTGCATCGCGCCCTGATAGGCCTGCAGGCCGGCGAATTTCAGCCCCGGCGCCGCGTCGGTGGCCTTGGCGATCTCCACAACCTCCGCTGCGGTTGTCACGCCGCAGCGGCCCGCGCCACAGTCGATCTCGACGAGGCATTCGATCTGTGTGCCCTGTGTGATCGCCGCCGATGACAACTCGGCCACGTTGGCAATGTCATCGACACAGACGATTGCGCGCCCCCCCAGCTTGGGTATCCGCGCCAGCCGGTCGATCTTGGCCGGTTCGCGCACCTGGTTGGACACGAGAATATCCGTGATGCCGCCCCGGGCAAAGACCTCCGCCTCGGATACCTTCTGGCAACAGACCCCACAGGCGCCGCCAAGATCTTGTTGCAGCTTCTGCACGTCCACGGACTTGTGCATCTTGCCATGGGTACGAAGGCGCATGCCATGCTGCCTGGCATAGTTGCCCATCTTCGTGATGTTGCGTTCCAGCGCGTCGAGGTCCAGCACCAGCGCGGGGGTCTGGATATCGGCCTCCGCCATGCCCGGCTTGGCGGGGATGTCGAAGCCGACCTCGTAGGCGTCCAGCCAGGTTTCGTCCGTCATCGGAAGTCTCCTTGTCGGCCCTGCACTCGGGGCAGGGTATCCAGGTCCGGGGGTGCGGCCTGCCGTTCGGCGGGGCGGTGGACTAGCCCAGCGGCATCTGCCGGTTGACGTCCTTGTAAAGCAGGTAGCGGAACCGGCCCGGGCCACCCGCGTAACAGGCCTGCGGGCAGAAGGCGCGCAGCCACACGAAATCGCCCGCCTCGACCTCGACCCAGTCGGTGTTCAGCCGATAGGCCGCCTTGCCTTCCAGAATGTAAAGCCCGTGTTCCATGACGTGGGTTTCCAGGAACGGGATGACCGCGCCCGGCTCGAAGGTGACCACGGTCACATGCATGTCGTGGCGCATGTCGGTAGGGTCCACAAAGCGGGTGGTCGCCCATTTACCCTCGGTTCCGGGCATCGGGGTGGGCGCGATGTCGTTTTCGTTGAGGACCAGCACATCGGGCGCGTCCAGTCCGTCGACCGCCTCATAAGCCTTGCGGATCCAGTGCAAGCGCAACGGTGCGTCGCCTGTGTTGTGAAGGGTCCAGCCGCTTGCGGGCGGCAGATAGGCATATCCGCCCGGTGTCATATCGTGGGTCTGACCCGTTACTGTCAGTTGCGCCTGCCCCTCGAGCACGAAAAGCACCGACTCGGCGCGCGGGTCGGTTTCGGGCCGGTCGGACCCGCCACCGGGCTGCACCTCCATGACATACTGCGAGAAGGTCTCGGCGAATCCGGACAGTGGGCGGGCCAGCACCCAGGCGCGGGTTGCGTCCCAGAAGGGCAGGAAACTGGTGACGATGTCGCGCATCGTACCCCGCGGGATTACCGCGTAGGCCTCGGTGAAAACGGCGCGGTCGGTCAAAAGCTGCTCTTGCCCCGGGTGCCCGCCCTGCGGCGCGTAATAGGTGTTGGTCATGGCGGCTCCTGCAGCCTGCGGAAATCACCGGATGACTATGCGCCGCCCGGTGGGGAGAAGCCACAGGCCGCCATCCGACAACACTTTTTCAAAAGGTTTGATAATACGGACCATTCGCGTCTGCATGAAGAAAACGGCAGGTTGGAGGACCCGCCGTTTCCGCATCAAGATTGCGCCTTCAGCTCCAGACGCCGCTGGTGGAGCACCGGTTCGGTATAGCCCGAGGGCTGTTCACGGCCGAGAAAGACCAGGTCGCAGGCCGCCTGAAAGGCGACCCCGTCAAAGCCCGGCGCCATGGCTTGATAGTGCGGATCGCCCGCGTTCTGCCGGTCAACCACGCGGGCCATGTTCTGCAGGATCTCCATCACCTCTTCCTGGCTGACCACGTCGTGATGCAGCCAGTTGGCAATGTGCTGGGCCGAGATGCGGCAGGTGGCGCGGTCCTCCATCAGGCCGACATCGTTGATGTCGGGCACCTTGGAACATCCCACGCCCTGGTCGACCCAGCGCACGACATAGCCGAGGATGCCCTGGGCGTTGTTCTCGACCTCGCGGCGGATCTGGTCTGTCGTCCATTTGCGGTACGCGGCCAGCGGGATATCCAGCAGCGCCTCGACATGGGCCCGCCGCCCGCCCTTGGCGAGTTGCGCCTGCACCGCGTGCACGTCCACCTTGTGATAATGCATGGCGTGCAGCGTGGCGGCCGTGGGCGAGGGCACCCAGGCGCAACTGGCCCCCGCGCGCGGATGCTCGATCTTCTGTTCGATCATGGCGGCCATCCGGTCGGGGGCGGCCCACATGCCCTTGCCGATCTGGGCCTTGCCGGACAGGCCGCATTCCAGCCCGATGTCGACGTTCCGGTTTTCATAGGCGGTGATCCAGCCCTTGCGCTTGATGAAGTCCTTGCGGCTGAAGGGGCCGGCCTCCATCGATGTGTGGATCTCGTCGCCGGTGCGGTCCAGGAACCCGGTATTGATGAAGCAGACACGGTGTTTCGCCGCGCGGATGCATTCCTTGAGATTGACCGAGGTGCGCCGCTCCTCGTCCATCACGCCCAGTTTGACGGTGTGGCGCGGCAGGCCCAGGGCCTCTTCCACGTGGCTGAAGATGGCATCGGAAAAGGCGACCTCTTCGGGCCCGTGCATCTTGGGCTTGACCACATAGATCGACTGGCAGGTCGAATTGCGCGGGCCTTGTGCCTTCTTCAGGTCGTGCATGGCGATCAGCACGGTGAGCATGGCATCCATCAGCCCTTCGAAGACCTCGTCGCCCCCGCTGTCCAGGATCGCCGGGTTGGTCATCAGGTGCCCGACGTTGCGCACCAACAGCAGCGCGCGGCCCTTGAGCGTCAGGTCCGACCCGTCCGGTGCGGTATATGTCCGGTCAGGGTTCAGGCGGCGGGTCATGGTCTTGCCGCCCTTCTCGAAGGTTTCTTCCAGGTCGCCGCGCATCAGGCCCAGCCAGGTACGATAGGCCTTTACCTTGTCCTCGGCATCAACGCAGGCCACCGAATCCTCGCAGTCGACGATGGCCGAGATCGCCGATTCCAGCCGCAGGTCGGCCAGCCCCGAGGGGGTGGTCTTGCCGATCGGGTGGTCGCGGTCGAAGACAAGTTCCACGTGCAGCCCGTTGTTGCGCAGCAGCACGGTGGCGGGGTCCTCGGCGGCGCCGGTATGGCCCGCGAAGGCATCGGGCGCGACCAGGTCCATCCCGTCGACCTTGAGGCGGCCATTCTCGATGCGATAGGCCCCGGCCTTGGCGTGGCTGGTTCCGGTTACCGGGAAGACTTCGTCGAGGAAGACGGCGGCGCGGGCCACGACCCGCGCGCCGCGTCCGTCGTCAAAGCCACCCGCCGGCGGCGGGCCGCCCATGGCATCGGTGCCGTAAAGGCCGTCGTAAAGGCTGCCCCAGCGGGCATTGGCCGCATTCAGCACGAAGCGCGCATTGGTCGCGGGCACCACCAGCTGCGGGCCGGGCACATGCGCGATCTCCGCGTCGGTGTTCTCGGTCTCGATCTCCAAATCCGCGCCCTCGGGCACGAGATAGCCGATTTCCTCGAGGAAGGCCTTGTAGGCCGCGCGGTCTTGGGGCGTGCCCCGGTGCGATTTGTGCCAGTCGTCGATCTGGCTTTGGAGCAGGGCACGCTTTTCCAGCAAGGCCCGGTTTTTCGGGGCGAACTCGTGCACCAGCGTTGCGAGACCTGACCAAAGCCGTTCGGCGTCGATGTCGAGGCCGGGCAGGACCTCGGCCTCGACGAAGTGCTTGAGAGCCGGGTCGATCTGAAGCCCGGTGGTTTCGGTCATCTGGGCGGAGGGGGGTGTCTCTGTCATGGTCGTTCCCGTATCGTCTGCCGACCGGGCCGCCGCGCGGTGCAGGGTCGTGCAAAGGTTGGATTTCCTGCGTGAGCCTAGCAGAGGACGCCCCCGCCGACACCCGCAAAAGCGCTGCCGGTCTTGTGGGAACGGCGAAGGGTGCTTCTTGCCGGGCGCGGCAATGGCACCCCTCAGGCCACGGGTGTCTTGGCACGCTTGCCGGGTGCCAGGAAAACCGCAAGGCACACCAGCATCAGCGCGGCCGACAGCAGGAAGGGTGCACCTGGCAGGTCCAGCGCGCCGCGGTCGGTTGCCGCCCAGAAGATCTGCGTCATCACCAGCGGCGAGAGGATCTGCGCCAGCGACTTGGCCGAGGCGATGACCCCCTGCAGTTCGCCCTGCTGGTTGTCGGCGGCCACCCGGCTCATCCGGCCCTGCAGCGCCGGGGTAACGACCGCCCCGAGCGAGGTCAGAGGGATGAAGGCCAACGCCAGCCAGCCGTTGCCGATCAGTGTCAGCACGACAAAGGCTGACAGGTTGAAGACAAGCCCGTAGGTGATCGTTGCCCGTTCTCCGAAGCGGCGCAGGATCGGCCCTATCAGTGCGCCCTGCACGATGGCCATGCCGATCCCGAACAGCGCCAGCGACAGCCCCACCATGCCCGGGGTCCAGTCGAATCGCGCCTTGGTGAAATAGGCCCAGATCGCAGGGTAGACGATGAAGGCGAATTCATAGGTGAAGAAAAGGAATAGCAGGCGCCGCACACCGTCCAGTTCGGCTAGCTTGCGAAAGGCCCCGAACGGGTTGGCGCGGCGCGGATCGAACGGGCGGCGGATCACTTCCGTCACGGTCTCCGGTAATACGAAAAGCCCGAAAAGCAAATTCGTCCCGGCCAGTGCGGCGGCCGCGAAGAAGGGCGCGCGTACGCCAAGCTCGCCCAGCAGCCCGCCAATGATCGGGCCCAGCACGAAGCCCACGCCGAAGGCCGCGCCGACCAGGCCGAAGTTGGCGCTTTTCTGGTCCGGCGCCGACATGTCGGCGATGGCCGCACTGGCGGTTGACATGGTTGCGGCGGTGATCCCGGCGATCACGCGTCCGAAGAGCAGCAGCCAGATCGTCTGGGCAGAGGCCATGATCAGGTAGTCCACTGCCATCACGAAGAGCGCGATCAGGATCACGGGCCGGCGTCCGAACCGGTCGGAGAGCGATCCGAGGATCGGGCCGAAGAGGAACTGCATCACCGCGAAGCTGGTGGTCAGGATGCCGCCCCAGACCGCGGCCGCCCCGATGCCCGATCCGTTCAATTCGGCGATCAGGTCGGGCAGGACGGGCAGGATCAGGCCGATGCCCATGGCATCTATCACCAGCGTGATCAGGATGAAGGTGAAGGCGCGGCGGCGCTTGGCGGGGATCATGCAGGTCCTCCAATCCGAACCGGTCGGTTCGCAAAGTCCTAGCCGGTCAGAAGGTCCTGTATCGCATCGGCCAGCCTCGCCGGATCGGACAGGAACGGCGAATGTGACGTGTCCAGATCCATGATCCGGCCGCCCCGCCACCCCTCGGTCATCTGGCGTTGGAAGACGGGCGGGATCGCGCCGTCCTGACTGCAACGGATGTAATGCCGGGGCAGGGCCTCGGCGCGGGCCGTGTCGGGCAGCGCGGTTTCCTGCGGGGCGACGGGCTGCGGGCCAAGCCGGGCGGTGGCCCATGCGGCAAGCGCCGGGGGCAGGTCGTGATAGAACTTCTCGGGTGCCAGGTCCGGGTCGATGGTGAAGCTCAGCCGGCCGGGCGAGAGGCGCACTGCCTCCATCAAGGGCTGGCTGGGCGCCATGCGGCGCATCTGGGCCAGCGTCTTGCCGGGCAGGGGCACATAGGCGCAAACATAGACCAACGCCGAGACAAGATCGGGCCGTTTCTGCGCTGCGGTGGTGATGGCATAGCCGCCCGCCGAATGCCCGACCAGAACGGTTGGACCGTCGAGCGCGGCAAGGATCGCATCGGCGTAGGCGTCCAGCGTGACCTCTTCCAGCGGGGTCGGATCGGCCCCATGGCCGGGCAGGTCAATGGCCCGCGCGGTATGGCCCCGTGCGAAGAGCTCGGGGATCAGATGATCCCAACACCAAGCCCCGTGGCAGGACCCGTGAACCAACAATACGTCAGACATGGCCGATGCCTTTGAAGAACCGGTAGAGCAGTCTGGCGAAATCCGAAGGCGCATCAAGGCAGGGCAGGTGGCCCGACCCGCGCATCAGGGTGAAGCCCGCCCCCGGAATCAGCTCGATTGTCTCGCGCACGAGATCCGGCGGGGTAGAGCCGTCGCGATCCCCGGCGATGCCCAGCGTCGGCAGGCGCAGCCCGCTGGTGGGGGTGTAGAAGTCGGTGCCGGCAATGGCCTCGCAACAACCGGCATAGCCTTCCGGCGCACATAGAAGCAGCCTGTCGCGCGCCCATGTCGCGGCCGCACTGTCGCGGTCCTTGGGGCCGAACCATTTTTCCAGCGTCATCCCGGCCACGGCCGCCATGCCCTTGGCGCGCACCAGCGCGGCGCGCTCGTGCCATTGTGCCGGCAGCCCGAACTTGGCGGCGCTGTTGGACAGGACCAGCCCGCGCAGCATATCCAGCCGCTTGACGGCCAGCCCCTGGCCGATCATGCCCCCGACCGAGGCCCCGACGAAGACCGCGTCGCGCACATCGAGCGCATCGCAGACGGCCTCGGTATCCGCGATCAGCCCGCCCATCGTGTAGGGGCCGTCCGGCACGCCCGACCCGCCATGCCCGCGCATGTCGATGCGGATCGTGCGGTGATCCGGCAGGTGATGGGCCACGTCGTCCCAGATATGCCGGTCCAGCCCCAGCGCATGGGCAAAGACCACGTCCGGCCCCTCGCCGTTCGACTCGTAGGCGATGTCGTAGCCGTCGCGCGCCACCGATCCGGTTTTCATCTCAGCCTCCTGTGCAGACCGGAGCCCGGCAACAGACGACCGCTCGCAAGCTGTGTCATGAGAGGGTCTCCAGGGCCTTGGTGAACATGGCGCTGTCGACATTGCCGCCGGTGACCACGGCGATGACCGTGTCGCCGGAGAGGTGATCGCCCCGAAACAGCGCGCTGGCCAGGGCGGCGGCCCCGCCGGGTTCTGCCACTAGCTTGAGCCGTTGAAAGGCCAGCGTCATGGCGCGCAGGCAGTCACCTTCGGAGACGGTCAGGCCGGGGCCGCAAAGGCGCGCCATGATCGGAAAGGTCAGCTCGCCCGGCGCGGGGGTGACGATGGCGTCGCAGATACTCCCGTCGCGCCGGTCATTGGTCTGGATCGTGCCTTGTTCCAGCGAGCGTTTCACGTCGTCGAACCCCTCGGGTTCGACCGGGCGGACGGTCAGGCCGGGGTGGTCTGCCTCGCAGGCCAGGGCGATGCCGGATGTCAATCCGCCACCGCCGCAGCATACCAAAACGTCGGCTTCGTCAATTCCGCATGCTTTTGCATCGGCAGCGATTTCCAGTCCGCAGGTGCCCTGCCCGGCGATGACCTGCGCCTCGTCATAGGGCCGGATCAGGGTCAGGCCGCGGTCTGCGGCGATGCCGTCGCCGATGGCCTCGCGGCTTTCGGTGGCGCGGTCGTAAAGCACCACATCGGCCCCCAGCGCGCGGGTGTTGGCGATCTTGAGCGCAGGCGCGTCTGCGGGCATGACGATCACCGCCGGGGCGCCAAGCAATCTTGCCGCCTGGGCCACACCCTGCGCGTGGTTGCCCGAGGAATAGGCGATGACGCCGCGCCGCCGGGTCTCCGGGTCCAGCGCCGAGAGGGCCGACCAGCCGCCCCGGAACTTGAAACTGCCAGTATGTTGCAGGCATTCGGGCTTGATCAGGACACGCCGGCCCGCGATCTCGTCCAGAAAGGGCGAGGACAGCAGCGGCGTATGCCGCGCGTGACCGGCCAGCCGGTCGGCGGCGGTCCGGATCATCTCGATGTTCATAGGGTCTTGATCCAGCTTTGCAGGGCATGCACGGCCTGCGGTTCATCCAGAAAGGGCACATGCCCGCGATCGGGCACCTCTGCGGCGATGGCATCACGGCGCAGGGCGCGCATCCTGTCCCAGGTCGCAGGCGACAGCAGATCGGAATTCGCCCCCCGGATCAGGCAGAGCGGCAAGCCATGCAGGGCGTCATAGAGCGGCCAGAGGTCCGGGGCGGGCTGGACCTGCGCAGTGTCGAAGACTGCCTCGCGCAAATTCGGGTCGTAGCGGATCACCAGGCCTTCGGGGGTCTCGGCGTAGTGGTTGCGCACCTCATGCAGCCAGCGGTCATGTGTCACCCCCTTGAACTGGACCCAGGTGCGGGCGCGGAAAAGCGCGGCCTCCTCATGGGTCTTTTGCGCCGGGTTGCGGCCGATGTAGGACTCTATGATCTTCAGGCCCTTCGGGTCGATCTCGGGGCCGATGTCATTGAGCGCGACGCCGCTGAGGCGGTCCTTGTGGGTGCCCGCCAGCATCATGGCGATCAGCCCCCCGCGCGAGGTGCCCAGCACCGCCGCCTTGGGCAGGCCCAGATGGTCCAGCAGGGCCATGGCATCGGCGGCCTCCTGCGGGATGGTGTAGGTCGCGGGATCGGCCCAGTCCGATTGCCCCCTTCCGCGATAGTCCATGCGGATCAAGCGGCAGGGCAGATGCGGCGCGACATGGTCGAAATCGCCGGAATTGCGGGTCAGCCCGGCCAAAGCCAGCACCGGCGCGCCGTCGCCGCTTTCGGTGTAGAACAGCCTTGTGCCATCCGCGGCGGTGAAGTGCGGCATTACACGAGGTCCGGGATCGTGGAAAGATCGGGCAGGACGCGGTGCGGCGCGGCCCAGAGCCTGTCTTGCGGGGCCTCCATGCGGTTGATCCAGACCGAGGCAAAGCCGTAGCCCGCCGCTGCCGCCGCGTCCCAGCCGTTGGCCGAGGCGAAGAGCACCTCTTGCTGAACCGCGCCGAAATGGTCGTAGACAAGATCGTAGACCCTGCGGTCGGGTTTGTAGGTGCGCACCTCCTCGACGGTCAGGACATCGTCCAGCCAGGGGCCGATCCCGGCGGATTTCACCGCCGCAACCACCATTTCCGGGCTGCCGTTGGTCAGGATCGCCGTTGTCATCCCCTTGGCCTTGAGCGCCCGCAGCATCGCGGGAACCTCCGGGTAGGCGGGCAGTTCCTTGTAGAACCGCAGCAGCTGCGCGCGCAGGGCATTGTCGTGCAGGCCATGGGCCTCCATCGCGTAGTCAAGGCCGTCCTGCGTGATCTCCCAGAAATCCAGGTGCCGCCCGCCGACGGACCGCAACCAGCTGTATTCCAGCTGTTTGCGCCGCCACAGCGCGGCCAGGTCGGCCAGGGCCCCCTGGCCCGGCTCCTCGGCCACCTGACGTGCAGCGGCATTGACGTCGAATAGCGTGCCATAGGCATCGAAGACGCAGGTGGTAATGGTCATTTCTCTCTCCCTGTTGCGGGCAGACTGGCACGCGCCCGCGCGGGGTGCAAAGGGTCGGTTTGCAATTCCCGGCGTCCGGCGGTAATTTACAAGATGAGTCGAAAAGGGCACCCCGTGCGCGTTGGCGCGGCCCCTGCAAGCAATCCCCCCGACACAATCCCCGACAAAGGAAAACTCATGACCCAGGTCAAAGCGGGTGACACCGTATCCATTCATTATACCGGCACGCTGGCTGACGGTGAAACATTCGACAGCTCCGAAGGCCGCGAGCCGCTGGAATTCACCGTGGGGTCGGGCCAGATCATACCCGGCCTCGACAATGCGATCCCCGGCATGGCCGTGGGCGACAAGAAGTCCGTTGCGGTGGCCTGCGCCGATGCCTATGGCGAAACCGATCCGAACGCCAAGCAGGCCGTCCCGCGTGATCAGGTCCCGCCGGAGATCCCGCTGGAGATCGGCATGCAGCTGCAGATGCAGTCGCCCGACGGGCAGGCGATCCCGGTCACCGTGGCCGAGCTATCCGAGGAAGAGGTCACACTTGACGCCAACCACCCGCTGGCGGGCAAGGACCTGAACTTCGAGATCGAGCTGGTCGAGATCAAGGCCGCCTGAGCCGCCGGTCTGGTCCTATCAAGGGGCGCCTTCGGGCGCCTCTTTTCGTTTGGTCCGCGGCGCGCCGCAGCAGCTCTTGGCCGTCAGAGGTTTTCCAGCACCGGCATGTTCATGACATGGTACCCGCTGTCGACGCGGATGACCTCGCCGGTGGTGCAGTTCCCGGCATCCGAGGCCAGGTAGACAGAGGTGCCGCCCACGGCTTCCAGTGTCGCGTTATGCCGCAGGGGCGCGTTCTGCTCGGCATGCTTGAAGGTGCGCCGCGCACCGGAAATGGCCGCCCCGGCGAGGGTCTTCATCGGCCCCGGCGAAATGGCATTCACGCGAATGCCCTGGGGGCCGAGGTCGGCGGCAAGGTAGCGCGTGGCGCTTTCCAGCGCCGCCTTGGCCACGCCCATGACATTGTAGTTCGGCGTCACACGCTGGCTGCCCTGGAAAGTCAGGGTCAGCAGGCAGCCGCCCTCGGGCATCAGGTCGGCGGCACGGCGCGCCACATCGACGAAGGAATAGCAGCTGATCAGCATGGAATTGGTGAAATTGGCGCGGCTGGTGTCCGAGAACCGCCCCGTCAGTTCGCTCTTGTCGGAATAGGCGATGGCATGAACCACGAAATCCAGACTGCCCCAGCGGTCCTTCAGGGTGGTAAAGCAGGCATCCATCGAGGCGTCGTCGCTGACGTCCGCCTCGATCAGGAAGTCGCTGTCGGCCGCGGCGGCAAGCGGTTCGACCCGCTTCTTCAGCCCTTCGCCCTGGTAGGAAAAGGCCAGGTCGGCCCCTGCAGCGTGACAGGCCTTGGCGATCCCCCAGGCGATGGAGCGGTCATTCGCGACCCCCATGATGAGTCCGCGCTTTCCCGATAATGAATTCATGGCCCGTCCTTCCGATTATACCGCAGGGTTGTTCACTTTTGGCCGTGGCCGTCAAGTTCGAGATTGGCCGGCAGCACTGCGCGCAGCACGTCGCCGACCCAGGGGGGCAGGCCCGCCATACGCCGGTCGCCTGCGCCGTCCCTGTCCAGCCCAGCCCGCCCCGGTTGTCAGTCCCGGTGTTTCGACAGGATCATCGACCCGTTCGTGCCACCAAAGCCGAAGGAATTGGTCATCACCGAGTCCAGCCCGGCGCCCTCGACCAGTTCGGTCGCGATCTCGCCGGGGCTGATGGCCGGGTCCAGCATCTCGACATTGATCGACGGGGTGATGAAATCCTGCTCGAGCATCAGCAGGCAATAGACGGCCTCTTGCGCGCCGGTCGCACCCTGGCTGTGGCCGGTCATGGACTTGGTCGAGGAAATGGGCGGCGTGCTGCCCTCGCCGAAGACCCTGCGCACCGCCTCGACCTCGCCGACGTCGCCCACCGGCGTGCTGGTGCCATGGGCGTTGATATAGCTGACCGCGCGGCCCTCGGGCAGGCTGTCCAGCGCCAGCCGCATCGCCCGTTCGCCGCCTTCGCCGGTGGGGGCGACCATGTCGTGCCCGTCCGAGGTGGCGGCATAACCGGTGACCTCGGCGTAGATTTTCGCGCCGCGGGCCTTGGCGTGGCCCAGGTCCTCCAGCACCACGATGGCACCGCCCCCGGCGATGACGAACCCGTCGCGGTCGGCATCGAAGGCGCGACTGGCGCGGGTGGGGTCGTCGTTGTATTTCGACGACATCGCGCCCATGGCGTCGAAAAGGCAGGACAGCGTCCAATCCAGTTCCTCGCCCCCGCCTGCGAACATCACGTCCTGCTTGCCCATCATGATCTGCTCGGCCGCGTTGCCGATACAGTGCAGGCTGGTCGAACAGGCCGAGGTGATCGAATAGTTCAGGCCCTTGATCTTGTAGGCCGTGGACAGGTTCGCGCTGATGGTCGAACTCATGCACTTGGGCACCGCGAAGGGGCCGATCCGTTTCGGCGAGCCGGATTTCAGAACCGTCTGGTGCGCCGCCAGCATGGCGCTGGTCGAGGGACCGCCGGACCCGGCCACGAGCCCGGTGCGCGGGTTGACCACGTCGCCGTCTTCCAGCCCCGCGTCGGCGATGGCCTGGCCCATGGCGATATGCGCATAGGCCGCGCCGGGCCCCATGAAGCGCAGGGTGCGCTTGTCCACGTGATCGACCGGGTCGATCTTGGGGGTTCCGGCAATCTGGCTGCGAAAGCCGTGCTCGGCCATTTCGGGCACCGCCTCGATGCCCGAGCGGCCGGCCTTTAGGGCGGCGGTGACTTCCTGGGCGCTGTTTCCGACGGGCGAGACGATCCCCAGCCCGGTAACGACGACGCGGCGCATGCGCGGCCTCCCTTAGCTTGTCCGGTGTCCCGTGTAGGGGATGCCGGGGGCCAGGGGCAAGCGGTTAGGCCCCTGCAGGGCGCGAGGCTGCCTGCGGATCAGCTCTCGCTCAGCGCGACCTTCATGTCGCTGACCTCGTAGATGACCTCGCCGTCGGCCTCGACGATGCCGTCGGCCACGCCCATGGTCAGGCGGCGGCTTTGCACGGCCTTGGTGAAATCCACCTTGTAGGTCAGCATCTTGCGGTCGGGGCGGACCATGCCCTTGAGCTTGACCTCGCCCACGCCCAGGGCATAGCCGCGGCCCTGCCAGCCGCGCCAGCCGAGGTTGAAACCGGTCAGCTGCCAAAGGCCGTCCAGGCCCAGACAGCCCGGCATGATCGGATTGCCGGGAAAGTGGCACTCGAAGAACCAAAGGTCGGGCGTGATGTCGAACTCTGCCACCACATGGCCTTTGCCGTGCAGGCCCGCGTCGCCGCTGATGTCGGTGATGCGGTCCATCATCAGCATGGGCGGCTCGGGCAGTTGCGCGTTGCCGGGGCCGAACAACTCGCCGCGCGCGCAATTGAGAAGGTCATCGCGATCGAAGCTGCGCGGAAGGTCGGTCATGTGCGGGGGTCTCCTGATCGGTACCTTTGATGCCCCCTAGCACCCCGAGCCGCGCAAGGGCAAGTCCGGGTGCCGGCCCCGCCGACCGCCCGCGCAGCAATGCTTTGCTATTGAAAACTGTTCTCAATCGGCCATATTAGCCGATGAAACAAAGGCGGGTTGCCCGATGACCGAGACGACATCCGAACGCACCAGCACCTGGTTGGCCGGGGCGGGCCTGCGCCCCACCCGTCAGCGGCTTGCCCTGGCCGAGCTTCTGGTTGGCGACGGAAAGAACCGTCACGTCACGGCTGAAAGCCTGTTCGCCGCCGTCGAACGTTCTGCCGAACGGGTGTCGCTCGCCACGGTCTACAACACCCTCAAGGCCTTCTGCGACGCAGGCCTGCTGCGCGAGATCACCGTCGATGGCTCGAAAAGCTATTTCGACACGAACATGAGCGATCACCCGCATTTCTACTGGGAAGAGGACGGGCACCTGTCCGACGCCCCCTCGGACGAGCTGAGCATTGCGAGCCTGCCCGATGCGCCCGACGGGGCCGAAATTTCTTCGGTCGATGTCGTGATTCGACTGCGCAAGGGTTGACCGCGCGCCCTTTCATCACCTGTTAATCGTGCTCGCGCAGGCTGGACGGCATGACACAGCTGCCTGCCTGATCCCGCTTCTTCACCCATTTCGCCGTGACCATGGCGCTTGCGGACGCTGCATCGGATCTGTTGGTCCGGCGCTTGTCGCTTCTGCGTGATTGTGTTGCGCTGGCGCGTCGCCGCTCCGGTGTCGAGATCGACACCGCCGCCGTTCTTCCCGCCGAGATGCATCTGCTTTGCCGCCTGCTGCCGGGCGAGGAGCCGGGCCCTGCGCTGCGCGTGATCCGGGCCGGTTTCGCGCGCCACGCGGGCCAAGACGGCCCTGTCTGGGACAGCGCGTTCAGCATTGCCGAGGTGCCTGCCGCCGCCCTGGGCGCGCGGCGGCGTTTCCTGCTGGCCGCCCCGGT